>PMNO01000029.1 GCA_003161835.1 Myxococcales bacterium
CGCCGGCCGACGCACCGCCGCTGGCCACCGTCGCGCGCGACGTGAAGGTCGGCAGCAACGAAATCGTCATTCCCCTCAGGATCGAGAATCCGCGCCGGTGGTGGCCCAATGGCCTGGGGCCACAGGCGCTGTACACGTTCGAAACGACTCTGATCGCGGGCGGCGCCGTGCGTGACCACAAGCCCGTCCGGATCGGGCTGCGGACCATCGAGGTGGTGCACGAGCGCGACNNCGCGTCTGGGGCGGCGGCATCTACGAGGACGATCGCTTCTATGAGTTGTGCGACGAACTGGGGCTGTTGGTCTGGCAGGATTTCATGTTCGCCTGCAGCATGTATCCAGGCGACGACGCGTTTATCGAGAATGTGCGGCAGGAAGCCGTCCAAAACGTCCGGCGCCTGCGCAACCATCCCAGCCTGGCTCTGTGGGCGGGCAACAACGAGATCGAGTCGGCCTGGCACGACTGGGGATGGCCCGCGCAGTTCCACCTGTCGCCCGCGGTTCAGGACAAGCTGGGGGCCGACTACAAGAAGCTCTTTCACCACCTCCTGCCGACGGTGATTCGGGCCGAGGATCCGGGCCGCTTTTACACGCGCAGCTCGCCGAGCGCGAATGACGATGCCATTCCGCCCAACAAGCTGGGCATGGGCGACATGCACTACTGGGGGGTGTGGCACGCCGAGGAGCCGTATTCGAAATACGCTCCCAACACGTCTCGCTTCATGAGCGAATATGGGTTCCAGTCTTTTCCCGATTTCGCCTCGGTCGCGCGCTACACGACCGCCGAGGACTGGAACATCGAGAGCCCNNGCCGAGGCGCACCGCCGCCGGATGGGACACAACTGGGGCAGTTTGTATTGGCAGCTAGATGACTGCTGGCCGGTGGCGTCCTGGTCGGGGATCGACTATTTCGGTCGCTGGAAGGCGCTTCACTACGCCGCAAAACGATTTTTCGCGCCGGTGCTGGTCAGCGCGGTCGAGGACGGCGACACGGTGCAGGTGTGGGGCGTTTCCGATCGACCGACCGACGCCGCGCTCGGGTTGACCGTGCGCCTGATCGCTCTGGACGGCAAGGAGATCTGGCGGCGTGAACAGAGTCTTCGGCTGGCGGCCAACGCCAGTCACGTGCTCCTGGCCCTCCCCAAACTTGAAGCGCTGGTGGGCGCCGATCCCGCGTCCGTCGTTCTGGTGGCCGAACTGACCGAGGGGGGACGGCGCCTGAGTCGCAGCATCTTGTCCTTTGTGAAGACAAAGGATCTGAACCTGCCGGTTCCGGAGCTCCACCTGGAGGTCGCGCCGAACAGCGACACATCCTTCGCCGTCAAGGTCAGCGCCCGGCGTTTCGCGCGCGGTGTCTACCTGACCTCCATGGGGGGCGGCGGAGCCGACGGCCAGACCGCGGGCGTCGATGGTTTCTTCGAAGACAACCACTTCGACCTCTTGCCGGGCGAGGCCGTGACGCTATCTTTTCGCCCCCGGACCCCGGTCAGCGCGGACGTGGTTCGCGCCGCTCTACGCGCGACGTCGATCGCCGATACTTACTGACGGCGGGCAACCGGGCCGCTTGACCGCCTCGGGCGCGCTTGGCAATAACTGGCATGGCAACTCCTCAGGTCATCACGGCGCGGATTCGAGGCTTTCTTTGTCTGAACGCGCATCCAACGGGCTGCGCGGCGAATGTCGACCGTCAGATCGAGATCGCGCGCGCGGCCGGGACAACCAGCGGAATCGGGGATGTCTTGGTGATCGGCGGCAGCACCGGCTACGGCCTTTCCAGCCTGATCACGACGATGTTCGGGCACGGCGCGCGCGCCATGAACGTCTGTCTGGAGCGAGCCCCCCAGGGGGACAAGCCGGCGTCGGCGGGTTGGTACAACGTGGCGGCGGTTCATCGGCGCGCCCAGGAACAGGGCCGGATCGTAGACAGCGTGAATGGCGACGCCTACTCGAACGAGATCAAGGCCGAGACGATCAAGCGACTCAAACACCGCGGGGCCAAGCTGAACAGCGTCGTCTATAGCCTGGCCAGCCCCCGCCGGGTTGATCCCGCGACCGGACAAAGCAGCGCGTCGGTCTTGAAACCGATCGGCGCCCCCTACGCCAGCAAGAGCATAAACCTCGGCAACGATCAGGTCGTGACCGTGGAGATTCCCCCCGCATCCGACGACGACATTCACGCGACGATCAAGGTCATGGGCGGCGAGGATTGGGCGCTTTGGATGCGGGCCCTGCTGTCCGAGGGACTCTTGGCCGAGGGCTGCCGCACGGTCGCCTATAGCTACATCGGTCCGGAGTTGACGTACCCGATCTACAGATCCGGCACGATCGGAAGGGCCAAGGAGCATCTGGAACAAACCGCCCGCGTCCTGGACACCGAATTGGCTGCGCGGGTGGGCGGCCGCGCGCTGGTCAGCGTGGACAAGGCGCTCGTGACCCAGGCGTCGGCGGCTATTCCCGTGGTGCCCTTGTACATCAGCTTCCTTTACAAAGTCATGAAGGACAAAGGTACCCACGAAGGCACCATCGAACAGATGGTCCGCCTGTTCCGCGACCACCTTCAGCCCGGCGCCACGCCGACGCTGGACAACGAGGGCCGCATCCGTATCGACGACCGGGAAATGGATCCGGGGGTTCAGGCCGCCGTCGGGCATCTGTGGGCGGACGTCACCACCGAAAACCTCTTCGCAACCAGCGACTTCGCCGGCTTCAAGCGGGAATTCCGCAACCTATTCGGGTTCGACGTACCNNGGGGACGGCGCGGGCGCGGCGGGCGGGCCACTGGAAGGCGGCGCTCCCCCCGCACCGGCCGGCGTCTTCGCATCGTCGGCGGTCAGCAGGCGGAATTCGATCCGTCGGTTCTTCTCGCGGCCCGCGCTGGTCTTGTTGTCGCCGACCGGTTTGTCGGATCCGAACCCGATCGACATGATGCGATCTCCGGCGACGCCCGCCGAAATCAGGTAGGCCCGCACGGCATCCGAGCGATCTTGAGACAATTTCAGGTTCTTCGTCGGGTCGCCTTCGCTCGACGTATGGCCCGAAATCTCCATTCGCAAATCGGGGAATTCCTTCATGACCTTGCCCGCATCGCCCAGCAGCTTGAACGACGATTTCTGAATATCCGCTGAGTTCTTCTTGAAGGTGATGCCCTTGATGATTCCCGTGAACTTCTTCACGGCGGCGGGAAGCTCGTCGGGGCACCCGTCGTCGTCCTTGTACCCGTTCTTGGTCTCCAACTCCTTGGGGCACTTGTCTTGTGCGTCGAGCACGCCATCGCCGTCGTTATCCGGATCGGGGCATCCGTCCTCGTCCTGGAAGCCGTCCTTGTCCTCCGGGAGGTCGGGGCACTTGTCAGCCGAACCGACGATTCCGTCGCCGTCCGGATCTTCCTCGGGACACCCATCGTCGTCATCAATGCCGTTCTTGGTCTCGGCCTTGTCGGGGCACTTGTCCAACGCGTCGGCGATGCCATCGCCATCGTTGTCGGGGTCGGGACAACCGTCGGTGTCTTGGAATCCGTCGCGGTCCTCGGCCTCGTTGGGGCACTTGTCCACGTTGTCCGGAATGTCGTCGCGGTCCGTATCCTGGACCAAGGCTGGCGCGGGGGGCGATGGCGGTGGCGTGTACGGGAGCTGTCCGCCCAACCGGTAGGTCACGCCCGCGAGGAATTCGAGATCGGCCGAGTCGGAGTTGTGGTCGGTGTTGGGCAGAAACACCACGCGCCCATCGAGCCGGGCGTCGATATTCGGCGTGATCGCATACTTGAAGCCGACGCCGACGTGAAACTCCATGTCGGTGTCCTTGGCGATCTCGGTGTACTGGGGATTGTCCACCGTCGAGGCCACTTGCATGGCGCCGATACCAGCCAGCACGAACGGACGGAAGGTACCGTGCATCAGGTGCACCAAGGCATGGAGCTTGTAGCTGAGGAGGTAGAGGCTGTAGTCCTGAGCCGGGATATTGTCCTGGGAGGGAATCAGACCGAGCTCGCCCTCCAGAGAAATCCATGGCAGCAGGGTCAGCGCTAGCCGCAAGCCGAAAATAGCCCCCGTTTTTGGCGAGGGAACCTTGCCCGGATCGTCGGCCACGCCGAGCTCCAAGTTATCGGCAAAGAAATGGACGCCGGCAAAAGCCCCCATTTCGAGCTGCAGCCCTTGCTGGGGCAGAGCCCCTTCGTCCGCCGCGAAGACCTGTTTGCTGGCTGTCAGAACGACAATCGCAGCCAGAACAACCGCCACCGATTTTGCGAAACCGCGTCCTCGCATGAACACTCTCCGATTTGAACGGGAAAAAAGAAGGCCGCACTATAACGCGGATTGCCGTTTGCAAGAAGTTCGNNAAAACTCGTGCGAATAGTTGTGGCGTTGGGCGCGTCACAGGATATAAACGCGCTCGTTTTCGGTTTCCAGGAATTCGCGTTTCACAGAAGACCCAAGGAGAACAAATGAAACGGCTCGCATTCATGACCCTCGTGGTTGGATTCGTAGGCACGGCATTGGTTGGTGGCTTCGCGGCCGCCGGCGATTCGGCCAAATGCACCATTGCCACCTCTGGCGACAGTGAAACGGCGAAGGCTTGCGCCAAGGGCGGTCGCGCCGAGGCGAAGAAGGCGATGAAGAAGATGGTCGCCGACGCGAAGGCCAAGGGCCAGAAATTCACGTGCGAGGGTTGCCACAAGGATCTGGACAACTACGAGCTGACCAAGAACAGCAAGGACGACTTCAAGAAGCTGGAAGCCCTGCTCAAGAAGTAGTCGGCAAGGAAGCAAGTCGGCNNGTCTTGCCGCGGTCACCTCGGCGCGGTTGACGAACGTCGCCGCGCCGACTAGCAAGGGGGGGCAACGGCCAGAAGAACACGCGTGCCGACGGACGGCGGCCACCATCATGAAGACCATCACTGAGTTCCCCGGTATCGTTCTGCGAGAAGCTTCCCGTATTCGTCGGGCCCA
>PMNO01000366.1:0-859 GCA_003161835.1 Myxococcales bacterium
AACGGTGGCCGAAGTCGGCACGCTGGACGGCGGCGGTGATGGCAGCCGCGGCGACGGCAGCGGCGATGACCGGCCAAAGGATGGCGCCGGCGCTGCTGACGGAGGCTTGGCCCCAAATGCCCTGGCGGTCCGTTTCGCCGATGCCATCCTGGCCCGCTGGCCCGACCCGGGGACCATCGGGGGTCAAGCCCAGCCGTTGGGCTGGGACTACAACATCGGGATCGTGCTGGCAGGCATCCAAAAGGTCTACGAACGCACGGACGATCCAAGATATTTGGCCTACATCCGCAAGTACATCGACGCGCACGTCGACGCCACGGGCAAGGTGGACATCGCGGCCAACACGCCCCACAGCTTGGATTTGATCCAGCCGGCGGGCTTGCTCTTGTTCCTGCATGAACAGACGGCGGCGGCGAAGTACGACACCGCGGCGCAATCGATCCGGGCGCGGTTCGCCGCATTTCCGAAGAATGCCGACGGAGGCTACTGGCACAAGCAGATGTATCCGAACGAGATGTGGCTGGACGGCATCTACATGGCCGAACCTTTCCTGGTGAAGTTCGGCCGGTTGTTTCCGTCGTGCGGAACATTCTGCGACGACACCCCTGTCGCCCAGGCCACCCTCCTGGCGAGCCACGTGCTGCAGCCTTCAGGTCTGTTGGTCCACGCCTGGGATCAGGACAAGAACGCGCTGTGGGCGAATCCGACCACCGGGAATTCCCCGGCGGTGTGGGGTCGGGGCCTCGGCTGGTTCGCCATGGCCCTGGTCGACATCCTCGAGCAATTGCCACCGACGCACGCGGGCCGAGCGGCGCTGCTGTCGCTGTTGACCGGGCTAGCGGGAGCGGTCCGCGACACC
>PMNO01000366.1:936-2598 GCA_003161835.1 Myxococcales bacterium
TGTCGAATTCCTTCCACGGTCTGTGCGCCATCCTGATGGCCGCCAGCCAGATGGATTGAGGGTGTGCGCGCGATCAGGGCGCCGATTTCGTGGCGCCGGACGGCGCAACCGGATATGACACGCCCCATGAGCCGGGTCATAGTGTGCCGATTCGGCGAGCTGTTCCTGAAGAGCGGAAACCGCCGTCGCTTCGAGGGCGTCCTGCACAAGAACATGCGCAGGGCCGTGGCGGGCATCGAAGGCGCACGCGTGGAGCCTGTTCACGGGCGGGTGTTCGTGCACGTCCCCGACGACGAGGCCGCGTGGGAAGCGGCCGCACGGCTGCAGCGCGTGTTCGGGTTGGTGTCGGTGTCCATCGCCGCTGTGACCGGAGCGGACCTGGAACAAATCACGGCCGCGGCGGTCGCGTTGGCCGATCACGAGCGGCAGATCGCCCACCCCACCAGTTTCAAGGTCGAGGCGCGGCGAACCGACAAGCGATTTCCGCATCTGTCCCTGGACATCGCGCGGCATGTCGGTGGGCACATCATCGCCGCCACCGGCCTGGGCGTCGACGTCCACCACCCGCAGTTGCGCGTTGGGATCGAGGTCGCCAAGGATCGAGCGTTCGTCTACGCGGGCGCGCGCGCCGCGCCGGGGGGGTTGCCGGTGGGCGTTTCGGGCCGGGCGTTGCTGCTGCTGTCAGGTGGCATCGATTCGCCGGTCGCGGGCTGGCTGGCCGCCAAGCGCGGATTGGCCCTCGATGCCATCTACTTTCATTCGCCCCCCTACATCGGCGAGAAGTCCCGCGACAAGGTCGTGACCCTGGGGCGCCAGCTGGCCGAATGGCAAGCGCTCGATTCCATCACCGTGATCGGGTTCACCGAGACCCAGAAACGCTTGCGCGAAGCCGGCCCGCCGGAGCTGGCCGTGGTGCTGTACCGGCGGATGATGATGCGCATCGCCGACGCCATCGCGGACGAGCGCCACGCCGACGGCCTGGTGACGGGGGAAAACCTGGGGCAAGTGGCCAGCCAGACCATCCAGAACATGACGGCCATCGAAGCCGCCGCGCGGCGCGTGGTCCTGCGCCCGCTCGTGACCTACGACAAGGTCGACACCGTCGCGCTGGCGCGCCGGATCGGCACCTATGACACATCCGTGCTGCCGTTCGACGATTGCTGCTCGCTGTTCGTGCCACGACATCCCGCGACCGCCGCGCGCGTTCAGGACGCGGAGCGGGCCGAGTCCAAGCTGGACGTGGCCGCCGAGATCGCCACCGCGGTCGCCTCCGCCGAGCGGATCCTGTTGACCCCCAAAACCCAAACCGGCGCGCTCCCCGTTGTAGACTGAGCCTCCCATGACCGCCGCCTCCCCCCTTGCCCCCGCGCTGGATCCGATCTTGGCCGAAAAGTATCAACGCCTGCGGGACGCGCTCGCCGATTGCCGCTCGGCGCTGGTTTGCTTTTCGGGAGGGGTGGATTCGACTTTGTTGCTCCGCGTGGCGCACGACGTGCTCGGAAACGCGGGTTGTCTGGCGCTGACCACCGCCTCCGAAACCATGGCGCAAAGCGAACAGCGGGAAGCCGCCGAGCTGGCGGCGGCGATTGGCGCCCGCCACGAAATCGTCCAGTCGCACGAGCTGGCGCGTCCCGGATTTGCCGAGAACCCGACCGATCGGTG
>PMNO01000180.1 GCA_003161835.1 Myxococcales bacterium
TCGTCCAGGAACAACGTCCCCCCGTTGGCTTGTGCGAATCGTCCGTCGCGTCGCCCACTCGCGCCGGTGAAGGAGCCGCGCTCGTGGCCAAATAGCTCGCTCTCCAGGAGGGTCTCCGCCAGCGCGGCGCAATGAAGCTTGACGAACGGCCCCTTGGAACGCGGGCTCCGCTGATGAATGGCGGCGGCGATCAACTCCTTGCCAGTGCCCGACTCGCCCGTGATCAAGATACCGGCCCGGGATGACGCCACCTGCACCACAGTCTTGAAGACGTCCTGCATCGCGGGCGCGCTACCGACGATGTTCTCGAAGCTGTACCGTTCCTCGAGGCGCGCACGCAACGTGCCGGTCTCGCGGCGGAGCCGCAGGCGCTCGAACTCGCGATCCAGGACCAGGGTCAGCTCGGTCAGATTCAGGGGCTTGGTCAGGTAGTCCGCGGCGCCTTCCTTCATGGCGGACACCGCGGTCTCGACGGCACCGAAGGCCGTCATCACAATCACGCAAACGTCTGCTTCCTGCCGTCCCGGCTCGCGTAATTTGGCCAGCAGCTCGAGCCCATCAATGCCGGGCATCTTGAGGTCGGTCAGCACCAAGTCCGGGGCGAACTCGGCCATCTTTCCCAACGCCTTGAAACCATCCCCCGCCGTCTCCACCGCGTATCCCTCCGCGCGCAACAGCTCGCCCAGCGCGGTTCGCGCATTGGTTTCATCATCAACAACGAGTACCCGTCCCTTGCTCATGGGCTCTTCTTTAAAGCAATCGGCGCGCCCACCGGGCTGTGGGGGCGGCCTCATCCCTCTTTCGCAGTTGCTTTCTCACATGCGCGCAAGTTTTGCGCAAAGACTGGTCGCGCCGGCAACAATCGCACTCTTGCGGACGGCGCCACACCCGCGCGGTGATGCGCCTGGGCGGTTGTGCGGCGTTCCAACCGGCCAAAATGCCAACAGGGCGACCGGGATCCCGCTGGCCCTACCCATGCAGCAGCGACGTACTGGCCAAATGACCATCGACGCATTCATGACCGCCAGTCCCCACACGATTGGGGCCGCGCAGCCACTATCTGTCGCGCGCGAGATGATGTCCCAATATAGCCTCGGACACCTGCCCTGCGTGGAATTCGGGCGACTGGTTGGGATGCTGTCCGAACGCGAACTCGACCTGTTGGAATCGGTCCCGGAAATCAACATCGAGACCACCCCCGTTTCCCGAGGGATGACCCGCCAAACTTTCAACGTGGCTCCGACAGATTCTCTGCACGACGTTGCCACCGCCATGACGGATCGGGAGGTTGGCTCCGCGGTCGTGTCCAGGCTGGGAGATGTGGTCGGCGTCTTCACCCCGGGCGATGCGCTGCGCGCGTTGGCCGCCCTGACAAAGGCGCCCTGACTCGTGCCATCGGTGGACGCGCCCGCTTCGTCGGATTCACCCCTCGACTGTCTCTTTCGCCCGCGAGCCGTCGCGGTGATCGGGGCATCGCGCCGCCGTGGCACGGTGGGGGGCGAGGTGTTTCACAATCTGATGGCGCGTGGTTACCCGGGCGCGATTTACCCGGTGAACAGGAGCGCCGACGTCGTCCAATCGGTGCGGGCGTACCGCCGCGTCTGCGACATCCCCGACCGCATCGATCTGGCGGTCCTGGTCGTTCCGCACCAGGACGTGCCCGCCGCCATCGACGACTGTGCTCAAGCCGGCGTGAAGGCCCTCATCGTGATCAGCGCCGGCTTCGCCGAGACGGGCATCGATGGGGCTCGGCTACAACGCGACATCACGGACAAGGTGAGACGCGCGGGCATGCGCATGGTGGGCCCCAACTGTCTGGGCGTCATCAACACCGAAGACGGCGCCTCCCTCAATGCGACTTTCGCGCCCAGTTGGCCGCCCGTGGGCAATGTGGCCTTTTCATCGCAATCGGGNNCGGCGCTTCATGGACATTGCGCGGCGGGTGTCGCGCACGAAGCCCATCGTCGCCGTCAAGAGCGGACGCACGACCACCGGTGCCCGCGCCGCCGGTTCGCACACCGGAGCGCTGGCGACGCTGGACGTGGCGGTGGATGCTCTGCTGGGGCAAGCCGGCGTCATTCGGACGGATACCATCGAACAGCTGTTCGATGTGGCGACCCTGCTGGCCAATCAACCGATCCCGAGGGGCAATCGTGTAGCGATCGTCACCAACGCGGGGGGCCCGGGCATCATGGCGGCCGATGCGTGTGAGGTGTGGGGCCTCGCCCTTCCCACCCTGGCGGCGAAGACCGTGAACGCAATGCGCGAATGCCTGCCCGCGGAGGCCTCGCTGCGAAACCCGGTGGACATGATCGCCAGCGCGTCGGCCGGCGCGTATGAGCGGACCGTGAAGCTGCTACTGGACGACCCCGACATCGATGCCGTGCTGGCCCTGTACGTGCCCCTCTTGATGACGAAGCCCATCGAGGTGGCCGGGGCCATCCAGCGCGCCGCCGCGGGCTCGTCCAAGCCGGTCCTCACGTGTCTGCTCGGGACCGAGGGCCTGGCGGACGCGTGGACGCACCTACGCAACGCCCAGTTGCCTGCGTATCACTTTCCCGAGAACGCCATCTTCGCCTTGGCCCGAGCGGCTCAACACGGGCGCTGGCTGGCGCGCCCCGCCGACAAGGTCTCGACGTTCTCGTCTCCTCCGAGGGAGTCGGTGCAAGCCTGGCTGAGAGGCAAACAGGCCGGGGCGGGTGAACTGGGCGCCCCGGGTGTCGCCACCGGTGTGGGTGTNNGATCGGTGGCTCGCACCGGACGCGGTGAACGGACTGTTGCACGCGTACGGAATTCGCACGCCACGCCAGCAGATCGTCCTGGGCGAAGATGAAGCCGTCGCCGTAGCGGCCTCCTTCGGAACCGCCGTGGCCCTGAAGGTGGTGTCGGCCTCTATCGTCCACAAGAGCGACGCGGGAGGCATCGCCCTCGACCTCCGCACGCCAGCGGACGTGCGCGCGGCCTATCGAGCCATGATGGACCGCCTCGCCGCCGGCGGGCGGCGCAAAGAGATAAGTGGAGTCCTGGTGCAAGGCATGATCGGCGCCAACGGTGGCGTCGAAACCTTCGTGGGACTCACGGAGGACGCAAGCTTCGGAACCCTCATCGCGTTCGGGCTGGGCGGCACGCGTCTGGAGTTGAATCGCGACGTCGTATTTCGCGTGAATCCGATCTCCGACGTCGACGCCACCGACATGCTGACCCAACTACGCGGCGCAGCTCTCCTGACGGGATTCCGCGGCAGCCCGGGAGTGGATCGGGAGGCGTTGGTGAGCGTTCTATTGCGCCTGAGCCGCATGGCCCAAGATTGGCCCGAGATCTGCGAGCTGGACATCAACCCTCTCGTGGCGTTGACTCCGGGGCAAGGGGTAACCGCCGTGGACGCGCGTATTCGAGTGCGTGCCTGACCGGCGGAGCCGACGGAGAACGTTCGAGACCAACCAGAAGAGGATTTGCCGCATGCACAGACTTTTCCCGGGAACGCATCAAGCAACGCGCACATCGCGATGGTCCCGCGTCACGAACACTCGACCACGCCATCGCTCGGGGCGTAAGTTGACCATTTGCGGGGCCATCTTGGCGCTGGGGACGGTGCCAGGGTTCGCGCTCCAACTGGGCTGCGGCGCGCCCGGCCCGACGGTTCGCCCTGACGAAACCAGTGTCGCGGGTCACCGGCGCGAGGCGTCCCGTGAAAACGCACTCGCCGACCAACATCAGACGCAATTCGCGCCGGGACACACCCTGCCGAGCCCGTACCGCGATCCTATCACCAGCGAGCCGGACTTGTTCTACGGGCCCACCATCTACAACCCGACCGACGCCTTCCTGGATGCCGCCGACAAGCACCGCGCGCATGCCCGTCAGCACGAAGCCGCGGCACGCAAGCTGGAAGCCTTCGAGGAGATGCAGTGCAAGGATTTCCCGCCGGCCGCCCGCGCCGCGTGTCCGCTCCTCGG
>PMNO01000617.1 GCA_003161835.1 Myxococcales bacterium
ATGGCGGTTGGAGGATCGGCGACTGGCGGCACGGCGGCTGGAGGATCGGCGACCGGCGGCGCCGGACCGCGCATTCTGAGCATCGATTTCTTGGGTGGCCAGAACGGCCCCACCGGCAACCTGGTTCCCATGCCGGCGATGGCGGCCACGGAAGTCGCGGGATTCAAGCCCGCGGCGAACTGGATCGGAGCGTCAGGCTTGACGGGGTCCGTGGCGGCGTTGGCCTTCGCGGACGGCAGCGCCACCGCCGCCAGCGTGGCCTGGAATGCGCCCGTCGCGCCGGGGACCACGGGCATCTGGCACATCGGATACACCGACGCGCCCGGGGACACGAGGATGATGAACGGCTACCTCGATCCTTCCCTCAGCGCGAGTCCGGGAACCATCACCGTGAGCGGGCTCCCCGCGTCGGTCACGACCGCGCGATACGACGTCTACGTGTACACGCTGGGCGACATTCCCTACGCGGCGACGAGAGCCTACAAGTACACGATCGGCGCGCTGTCGTTCACGGTGTCCCAAACCGGACCGACGCCCCTGACGTTTTCAGGCTACAAGCTGGCCCCGGCGGGCGGCTCGGGCAACTACATCGTCTTCAAGAATCTGTCGGGTGCGTCCTTCACGTTGACCGCGACGCCGGCTGGGACCGAGCTCCTGCGCGCCCCCGTGAACGGCATCCAGATCGTTTCTCCGACGGGCTCGTAGGACTGAATCGCGGAATGTGGTTGAGTGGCCCGGCATGACGGGAGCCACAAGCGCGGACGCGGTCGGACCGAGAGGCGTGCCTGAACGGATCGTTCACCAGGCAGACGCGTTGACGTGGCTGCGCGCGCGCGGGCTGCTTGTGGGCGCCAGTGTCATCACGTCGCTGCCTGACGTTTCGGAGCTGCCGGCGCTCGGGTTCGATGGGTGGCGGGCCTGGTTCGAGGACGCGGCGGTGTTGACCATGAGCACGGTGCCGCGGGAGGGAGTCGCCATCTTCTTTCAGAGCGACATCAAGCGCGGCGGCGGGTGGCTGGACAAGGGGGCGTTGGTGTCGCGGGCGGCGGAGCGCGCCGGGATGGGGTTGCTGTTTCACAAGATCGTTTGCCGCAAGCCGCCCGGCACGGTGACCTACGGGCGGGCCAGCTATTCGCACCTGCTGGGATTTGCGACGGTGCTGCGGCCGTCGCTGCGGAGGATCACGGCCGACGTGCTCTCCGACGCGGGCTTCATGCCGGGCAGCAAGGCCATGGGGGTCAAGGCCTGCGTCGACGCATGCCGGTTCGTCTTGCAGGAGACCACCACGCGCACGATTGTTGATCCCTTCTGCGGCTGGGGGACTGCGCTCGCCGTGGCCAACGCCATGGGCATGGACGCGGTGGGGGTCGATCTGTCGGCGCGCATGTGCAAACGGGCGCGTCTCCTGCGCGTCGACCTGGAGGGCGAACGTGGCTGACCGCCTCCTGTGCGAGCGCTGCCGACGCCCTCGGGTGGTTTGTTTTTGCGCGTACGTGCAACCGGTGCCCACGCGCACGCGCGTGTTGCTGCTGCAACACCCGAAGGAGAGAAAAGTGGGCGTGGGCACGGCGCGGATGGCGCACCTGTCGCTGACCAATTCCGTCCTGCGGGTCGGGCTCGACTTCAGCGCTGATCCCCTCGTGCGCGCGGCGCTCAGCGGCGGCAATCCGGTCTGCGTTCTGTTCCCGAAGCCAGGGGCCCTGGATGTCGCCGATCTACCGCGGGATCGACCGGTCACTCTGGTGGTGCTCGACGGCACCTGGTCGCTGGCGCGAAAGTTACTGAGATTGAATCCCGCGCTGGCAGCGCTGCCCCACGTGGCGTTCACGCCGCAACGTCCGAGCCAGTACCGCATCCGGCGGCAGCCATCCAAGATCTGCGTGTCCACCGTCGAGGCTCTGGCGGAGGTTCTGGCGATCATCGAGCCCGAGAATGGACCGTTCGATCGGCTGCTCGGTCCCTTCGCGGCGATGGTCGATCGCCAGGTGCAGTTCGTGAACGAGATTGGCTCCCGTCGCCATCGCCGCGACCCGCGCAAGCCGCGGCCGTCGCGGCGGGCGCTCCTGGCGGCGCGGCTTTCCGACGACTGGGCCCGCCTCGTTTGCGTGCAGGGCGACACGAACGCCTGGCCACGCCGGGATCCCGGGCGCCAGCCGCCCGAAATCGTCCATTGGGTGGCCCATCGGCCTGCGACCGGCGAGACCTTCGAAGCGGTGGTGGCGCCGCGGCGTCCGTTGGCCCCCCAGACCGCGGCGCAGATCGAGCTGTCCACCGAAACGATTCTGGGCGGCCAGAGCGTCCCCGGGTGGTTGGACGCATGGCGGGCCTTCACGCGCCCGAACGACATCGCCGTAAGCTGGGGGACCTTCTATACCGATGTCGCGTCCGGTGAAGGGTTGCCATCCGCGCCGCACACGATGGATCTGCGGCACGAGGTCTTGGGACTGCTCCGCGGTCGGATGCCGGCGTCACCGTCGGAGGACCAGACCCTGCGCGCGGCGCGCCTCCGCAACGAAGCGACTGGGCGGTTGCGCACGGTCGACGCGTGCGCCGCCGCGCTGGGCGTCGCGTCGCCGTCCCTTGGTCCATCGGGGCGCGCCGGCCGGCGCCTGGCCGCTCTGACGGGTATTGTGTCCGCGCTGGCCACCGATGCCCCTGACCGCGGCGCGGATGAAAGCGTCACAATCCTTGGCCTCGGGCGGGCGATCCCGGGCGCCTGACCGGCGAGCTGCCGTTCTTCGGTGAACGTTCGTCGCACCGATGGGCGCCGGCCCGCACCGATGAATCAGCCGACCAGCGCCTCCAGCTCGGCCCAGCGCGCGTAGAGACGATCCACGTCGCCGCGTTTTGCCGCCATTTCGGTCTCGATCGCCATGAGGCGGGCGGCATCGGTGGCCACATCGGGGAGGCTGCTCTCGGCCAGCAGCGCGCTGATCTGGGACTCGGTGGCCAGGATCCGCGCCTCGATGGTGTTCCAATCCTGCTGATCCTTGAAGGCGAGCTTCTTCTTCCTGGCGGGCGTGGCGCCGCCGGTCCCCGAGCCCGCGCCATCGCCTGACTTCTTCTGCGCGCTGCGGTTGCCGGCCGTCTGGCCCTTGTGCCACGCCTCCCACTGCGCAAGGCCCACCATCGCCGTCACGCGACCCTCCTCGCCGGGCCGGGTGTGAAACGCCAGAATCTGGGTGGTGACCTGGTCCAGGAAATA
>PMNO01000644.1 GCA_003161835.1 Myxococcales bacterium
GCCATCAAGGTCTTCAACTGGGTCGGCACCCTCTATCGCGGGGCCATCTATGTGTCCGGACCATTCATCTATGCCTGCGGGTTCTTGTTCTTCATCGTGTTCGGGGGCATGACCGGCATCGCGGTGGCCACGGTCTCGCTCGATGTCCACTGGCACGACACCTACTTCGTCGTGGCGCACTTCCACTTCATCATGGTGGGGGCCGTGATCATGGCCTTCCTGGCCGCCATCCACTACTGGTTCCCCAAGATGTTCGGGAAGATGTATCACGAGGGCTGGAGCATGGTGGCGGCGGTGTTCATCGTGCTCGGCTTCAACGCCACGTTCATCCCGCAGTTCTTGCTCGGCAACGCGGGCATGCCGCGGCGCTACTACATGTATCCCGAGCGCTTCACGACCCTCAACGTGTTCTCGACGGCGGGATCGACGTTGCTGGCCTTCGGCTTCATCATCATCGCCATCTACCTGATCTGGGCCCTGAAGTACGGGGACATCGCCGGCCCCAACCCCTGGAACTCGAAGGGGTACGAGTGGCTGACCAGCTCGCCGCCCATCAAGGAGAACTTCGAGCACACGCTGGACTACCCCGAGGAGCCGCACACCTACCACGAGCCGGGCGAGGAGGTGGAGCATATCGTCATCTAGCGCCCTGCCGCACGGCGAGGAGGAGGACCCACACTCCAATCCCCACCTCGCCCATCACTTCGACAGCATGGAGACGCAGAACCATGCGTCGCGCCTGGGTATGTGGTTGTTTCTGGGGACCGAGGTGCTTCTGTTCGCAGGCCTGTTTCTCGGCTACTCGGTCTATCGCCATTTCTATCCACACACGTTCCGGGAGGCTTCACGGCACCTGAACCTCGTGATGGGGACGATCAACACCGTGGTTCTGATCAGCAGCAGCTTCACGGTGGCCATGGCCTATTACTCGGTGAAGAAGGGCAGGAACAAGGCGGCCGCAGGCCTCTTGATCTTCACCATCCTTTGCGCCCTGACCTTCCTTTGCATCAAGGCATTCGAATATCACCACAAGTTCGAGGAGGGCGCGCTTCCGGGCAAATGGTTCCACTTCCAGGAAATGGAAGGAATGCCGGGGGCCAACATGTTCTTCACGGTGTATTTCCTGTCGACCGGGTTGCACGCCTTTCACGTGATTGTGGGCATGGCGATCCTGATTTGGGTTCTGCGCCGCCTGATACGAGGCGATTTCAACCAGAGCTACTACATTCCGGTCGAGCTGGGAGGACTGTATTGGCACCTGGTCGATTTGGTCTGGATCTTCCTATTTCCGCTCTTGTATCTGATCTAGAGAACGAGCGATTAGCCCCGGAGATGTCGCGTGGCCCAAGATAAGAATTCCAAAGAAGCCAAGGAGCACGAGCACGGCCCGGGCCGTTACGTGGTCATTTGGTTGCTGTTGTTGGTGTTCACCGTGACGACGGTCGTAACCGGGCGAATGGATTTGCACGGGGCGAATTTGCCCCTGGCGCTATTGATCGCGACCATCAAGGCGACTTTGGTGGTGTTGTTCTTCATGCACCTTTGGGATTCCGAGGGCATCAACCGATTGGTCTTTGGGGTTTCGGTGCTGTTCGTGATTGTCCTGCTTTTGGGCGTATTCGGTGACCTGCTGACCCGCAGCCCAGCTGCATTACCCGATGGCGCACCCCAACCCACCCTGGAACCGGGGGCGGGAATCCCCCCAGAGCGCGCCCCCACGCAGGCGCCTTGAAAAGGTGGCCCGGAGGCATTCCGGGATGTTCAATCGCCGCGGGTGAACAGGAATAGCGCCCCCATCACGAGGAAGGCGCCGCCCGCGATCCGCCGCAACCAGGTCGGTGGGAGGACGCGGGATATAAGCCCGCCGGCGAGGACGGCGATGGCGGAACTGGCACACAGCGCAAGCGCCGAACCCAGGAACACCGACCACTTCGACGTCGTTCCCGTCGACAGGCTCAGTGCGGCGAGCTGGGTCTTGTCCCCCAATTCCGCCACGAAGACGGCCCCGAACGTCGAGGCCAATATTTTCCAGTCCATGTGGCAATCCTTTCGTGGGAACGCCCCTCGGTCAAGCCTTTGCGCAACGCAAGACAATCTGCGTGATTTCAGCGGGTGCAAACAGGCGCATGGGGGGACCCCAGTATCCCGTCCCGCGGCTGACATAGATGAGCGTCTCGCCGTGTTGGCCCAGTCCCGCCAGGAACTGCTGCTGTAGCCGCACGAGCGTGCCAAAGGGCCAGATTTGCCCGCCGTGCGTGTGCCCGGATAACTGCAGATCCACCCCGTATCGGGAGGCGTCGATCACCGTCCGGGGCTGGTGGGCCAGCAAGACCAGGGCGCGATTCCGATCGCGTCCACCCAGTGCCTTCTCCAGGTCCTCGCCGTGACCTTCGTTGTCCTTGGAGAAGCGGGCAGCCGATCGATCGTCCGTTCCCGCCAAGTGAAGAGCGGTTTCACCGACCCCGATGTCGACTCGTTCGTTGCGCAAGACGCGGATGCCGAGGCGTGAAAGTTCGTTCACCCAGGCCGCGGCACCGGAGAAATATTCNNTTTCCGATTGTCGGCCCAATGTGAAGGTCGGTCAGTTGCGCGATGGTCATCCCGTCCTGCGCCGAGCCGAGGCGACGCAGCGGGATCTCGATCCGACGAACCGCGACCGCGCCAAGAGCAGAACGCATCGACAGGATACCGAGCCCTGAAGCAGCGGCGAGGGCGCTGCCGGCCAGCCACCGCGCAAAAGTCGCACGTCGCTCGGGATTGAAGGGCGCGCCATCGATAAGCCGCCACACGATCGCGAGTACAAATCGAAACAAATCGGTCCCCGCCAACAAGACCACCAACAAGAACATGAGCCCAAGCCAGACAAATGTCGGCCAGTACATCAGGCGGACCAGGGAGGGCGACACTCTGCTCAGCAACAGGGTGGCGGGAATACTGAGCGCCGCCAACACCAAGATCACAGTGGCGACGAAACCCCAGGGCGGCGGCCAATGAGGATCGCGAATCAATCGTAACCACAGGTAGTAGTGCAATCCTGAAAGAATTGTCAGAACGATGAAAAGGAAAATTAGCAACGCCGGCAACCGACCCATATGAATGGGGTTTGCCACGTCTCGGGCGGCGGTCAAGGGACTTTGATTGAGATAGCGCCCGGGAATGACGCGCTCCGCAGCGCCCGAAAAATCGGCAAAATGCCCGCGCTCGATTGAAACGGCCGGAATTGGGCGTTAGTCTGCGCCGTTCACCAACGGAGGACTCCCGAAATGCCACGACAGAGCTCTACTTCCATTGCAGCCATCGTTTCGCAGTTCGTCGATCAATTGAGCGGCGCCCTCGAAGAGGAGGCGCTCAATCGAGCCCGCGAAGCGGTGTTGTCCGCGGTCGGTGGCGGAACTCGGCGTGGTCCGGGGCGTCCCGCGGGTCCGCAGCGCGGTCCTGGCCGCCCGCCCGGGCGTCCGCGGAAGAAGCCCCCCATTCAGTATTGCCCGGTCCCGGGGTGTACGAATCGCGCCGCGCCGGTCTTCGGAATGCTCTGTAGCGAACACAAGGGACTACCCAAGGCCAAGGTCAAGAAGTATCGAGCCGACCGGCGCGCCGAAAGAGAGAAGGCGAAGGAGAAGGCCAAGACCTAGGNNTCCTGGGCTGCTGGGCCGGATTCGCGTCTTGTGGAGGTTTTTCACGGCCACTGTGACGCCGTAGTCACGACTACCTTGTCGCGATCGCGTCACATGACGCAGTTCTGTGGGATCGACAGCTCGGGGAGAGGCCGGTTTCACGGCTTGGGAAGGTCTCGGTGGGGCCTGGTGCAAGTTGGCACCTTGGTTGCTGTGCTTGTCGGCAACCACTCGCAGGAGGTCTCCCATGTCCATTGCCGCATCGCTTGACTTCATTTCGCGCGCCCGCAAGACGGCCCCGGGTGCGCCCTCGGAGTTGGCGGAGTTGGCCGCCGTGCCGGCTTTGGCCGGCTTGGGAGGCGACGTTCAGGCGGCGTTGATAGTCGGGGCCGCGCTGCGGCGCTTCCCCCGGCGCGCTCTCCTGGCTCCCGAGGGCGGCGTGCTGAGCCATGTTTTCGTGATTCTACACGGACGGGTACGCGCGGTGCGCCGCTCGCCGGCCGGTCGGGAGGTGACGCTGGAAACGTTCCAAACCGGTGATCTGTTAGCTGACGGAGTGGTGTTTCCTGAACGTCAGCTCTTGAACGACTGGGAAGCCACGGAGCCGACAGACGTCCTCGCCTTGGCTCGCCAAGCCTTCGCGGGGCAGATCCAGGCCGTGCCAGCATTGGCGTTGAATCTGGCGGCTCAACTGTTGCTGCGTCTGGAAAGGAGCAAGCAGCTGGCGGCTGGGCTGGCTCTGGCGGATGTGCCCGGACGGGTCGTCGGGGCCCTGCGGGGCCTTGCCGAATCAGAGGGACAGGCAGGCCCCGATGGCATCGTGGTGCACAACCGTCCGACTCAACAGGAGATGGCGAACTCCATCGGAGCGTGCCGCGAGACCGTCTCCCGGGTCGTTTCGGACCTGGCGCGGCGCGGACTCGTTACCCCCAGAGGCCGCACCTTGATCATCAGCCCCCTCTTGATGACGAGCACCTGAACACGCCGCGTTGAGTTTGCCGTTTCGTCTGCCCTGGCGCTGGGAAATTGACGCTCGGCCAACCGACGGGTGAAACTGGCAACGGTTTGGCAAGTCCGCGAAAAATTCTGGGCGACGATCAGCGGGGAGCCCGTCACCAGGATGACCCCGTGCTTCGGGTACGTTCCCTCGCGCCCTCCGCTCAGCCCGGAGCGGTGCCCCATTCAGGGTCGTTCATTCCGTTTGCCCAGGTTGACATGCGAACGTCCATCCGGCCCACCGTTGCCGAGGTGGACCTGGGCGTCATCAGGCGCAACTTTGATCGAATTTCCGCGTTGGTCGCGCCTTCGGCGGTCTGGGCCGTCGTCAAGGCCGACGCCTACGGACACGGCGCCGTGTCGGTCGCGCGTGCGTTGTCCGATCGTTGTGCGGCTCTTGCGGTGTCTCTTGTTGAAGAAGGGCTCGAGCTCCGCTCCGCGGGGATCCGGGCACCGATTGTGGTTCTGGGCGCTTATTACGACCACTGCCACGCGCAGGTCATCGAAGACGGCTTGACACCGGTCATCTACGACCCCCTGGACCTCGAACTGTTCGCTCGGGCCGCCGAGGGCCGCTCGGAAAAGGTTGACGTCCACGTCAAGATTGACACCGGAATGAGTCGGCTCGGAATCGATCCCAGCCTCTTGCCGGAGATCCTCGATCGATCGCGGGCGCTGCCCGGCATCCGGATTGCGGGACTATGCACCCACTTCGCGACCGCCGATGGGCCTTCGGGAACGGCAACTCGAGCTGCGCTCGAGCGATTTCGCGCGTGCGTGGCCGTCGCCGCGGAACGCGGACTCGTCTCGTTGACCACCCACGCCGCGAACAGCGCAGCGGCGGTCCGCTTTCCCGAAACGCGGTTGGACGCGGTCCGTCCTGGGTTGGCGCTCTATGGCGCCACGGCATCACTCGAGGTCCCGGCTCGGGACCTCGAGCCGGCGTTGCGCCTTTCGACGCGCCTCATGTCGGTCAGGCGCGTTCCGGCTGGCACCAGCGTCAGCTACGGAGCCCGCTGGCTGGCGCCCCGGCCCAGCCTGATAGGTACGCTCCCCGTGGGGTACGCGGACGGATATCCCCGCCACGTGGAATCAGCGGAGGTCTTGGTTCGCGGACGCCGCGCGCCGGTCGTCGGGGCGGTTTGCATGGACATGACCATGGTGGACTTGACCGACGTGGCGGGGGCCTGCGTGGGAGACGCCGTGACCCTGATTGGCCGCGACGGAACGGAGCGGATTGGCGTGGATGATCTGGCGCGCTGGGCGGGCACGATCAACTATGAAATCCTTTGCGGGATTTCGAAGCGCGTTCCGCGGATCTATAAAGACTGACATGAACGAAGCCTCCTCTGTTCCGGTGCCACGCGGGAGGCTGGCGGTCGTGGGGGGGGTTCTAGCGCTACCCATTCGCGGCTTCTTCGGGTACCTGGGCGATCATTCCATGATGCTGTGGAAAGCCCTGTTGTGGCTATTTCGTCGCCCCTTTCGCCCCCGCCTGTTCCTGGAACAGATGGAATTCATCGGAGTGGGGTCGCTGCCGATTATCCTGCTCGTCGGATTCTTCTCGGGGGCGGTTTCCGCCCAGCAGACGGTGCGGGCTCTGAAGCTCTTCGGACAGGAACGTTTCGTGGGCGCCACGGTGGGACTGTCCCTGGCTCTCGAATTGGCGCCCGTGTTCACCGCGCTGATGATCACGGCCCGGGCGGGGTCGGGGATGGCGACGGAGCTCGGCTCGATGCGGATCACCGAACAGATCGACGCGCTGTCGACCTTCGCTGTGAATCCCGTTCAGTACCTTGTCACGCCCCGAATCGTCGCGTCGGTCGTCATGCTGCCCATCATGACCATGGTCTTCAACGCCATCGGTCTCATCGGTGCCTATATTTACGCGGTGATCATCGCCGGTGTGGACGTCGGCTCGTTCATCGAGCACTTCCGCTATTTGACCGACCCCAGCGACTATCTCCAAGGAGCAATCAAGGCAGCCGTCTTCGGCGGGTCCTTGTCGTTGGCCGCGTGTTACCAGGGGTACAACGTTCGCGGGGGCGCCAAGGAGGTCGGGTTGGCGACCACCCGCGCGGTGGTGGCCGGCTCTGTTTCCGTGCTTGTGCTGGATTTCTTCGTGGGGGATGCGCTCGGAACGTTTTTCCCGTTTCAGTCCTGACGTCCCATGCCTGCGTCCCCGTCGCCGTCCCCGTCCCCGTCGTCATCCCCAGCGCGGCCACCCGTGCCCGCGGCGGATCTCACCAAGCCCGATCCGCGCTGGCAGATCCGCATTCGCGGCCTGAACAAGACATTTGGGCCCCAGCATGTGTTGCGCGGATTGGACTTGGACATCGAAAGGGGCAAGATCAACATCATCATTGGCGGCTCGGGGCAGGGCAAATCGGTCCTCATGAAACACTTGATGGGCCTCCTCAAGCCCGACAGCGGGAACATCTACGTCGACGGGCTGGATATCGTGCCCCTCGCCGACGTGGAGATGGCCAAATTGCGGCGTAAGTTCGGAATGGTGTTCCAATACGCGGCGCTGTTTGATTCGCAGAATGTGGTGGAAAACATCGCGTTCCCTCTGATCGAGCGGTACAAGCTATCCCGAGACGAAATCATGGCCCGGGTGCGCGAGCTGCTGAAGCGACTGGACCTGGATCATGTCGACGGAATCGAACAGAAATTTCCTGCCGAGCTGTCCGGTGGACAGCGGAAACGCGTCGGTTTGGCGCGCGCGCTCATCGACCGACCCGAGATTCTGCTCTACGACGAACCCACCACGGGCCTCGATCCCGTGGCCACGAAGAACGTCGATGAGATGATTCTTCGCACGTCGCACGATTTCGGGGTGACGAGCGTCGTGATCTCGCACGACATGGCGTCCACGTTCCGCATTGGCGACCGGGTATCGATGTTGTACGAAGGAAAGATCCTGGTGACGGGACCCGCGCAAGACGTCCTGCGGGCGCCCGACGCGCCGGTGCGAGAGTTTGTCGAGATGGCGGGTCTGACCGTTCCCCCGTTGGGAGTATCCGCGTGAGACGAAGCTGGGCGGCCGCGACGGTAGGCGCGCTGGTGCTGGTCGTGGGATTCTTGTCGTACTTTCTGGTCAAGGTCACCAATGAACGGGCGCCCAATGGCCAGGGGATGCTGGTGTGGGGACGGTTCAGGGACGCCGCCGGGCTGTTTCAGAAGTCGCGGGTGCAAACCGCGGGGATCCCGGTTGGGCAGATTGAAAAGCGGGAGCTGGATCCCGACATGCCTCTGGCGCGGATAACGGTGCGTATGTTGCCCGGGATCAAGATCTGGGAGAACGCGGTCGTCTCGAAGAAATCCGCGTCGTTGCTCGGTGAATTTTATCTGGAGATAGATCCTGGGACGCCGATCGGTATCGTGAACGGCGAAAAGCGCCCCATGCGTCTGCTGAAGGACGGCGATCAGATCCAGAACATCCGTGAACCCACCGGGATGGCGGATCTGATGGCGGACGTCGGGACGATCCTGCCGATCATGAAGGACATCCTGCAGGACGTGCGCACCCTGACTTCCGGTCCCATCGCCAGCGCNNATCGACAGGATCACGGACTCCGAGAGCGACAACGTGCGGGTCGCGATCCAGAACGTTCGCGACATCACGGATTCCATCAAGACGCTGGTGGGCACCAGTCAGGGCGAAGTGTCGCAGACCGGCGAAGCGATGCGATCGTCTCTCCAGAAGCTGCAAGGGACGGTGGACAATCTCGACAAGTCATTGAGGAACGTCGAGACGATCACGTCGCGACTGGAGAAAGGGGAGGGGACGGCGGGTCACCTGCTCACCGACGATACCATCGCGCGCAACGTCGAGGACATCACCGAGGACGCGGGAAGCTTCATTCGCGGGATTACGAAGCTGCAGACGATCGTGGGGCTGCGAACCGAATACAACGTCTTGTCGCGCACCTTCAAAGAGTATCTGTCCGTGCAATTGGTTCCACGCCCGGACAAATTCTACTTGATCGAAGTCGTGTACGATCCGCGGGGTTATCGCAGCACGGAGACGAGCTCGTCCATCTCCCCGCGCGGGGTGTTTCCCACGACCACCACGACCACGACCGAGCAACTGAAGTTCACGCTTCAGTTCGGTCGGACGTTCTTTGGGCGAGCTACCGTTCGTTTCGGGATCAAGGAATCGACCGGCGGCCTGGGGATCGATCTTCACATTTTGCCCCAGCGACTCCTGCTCTCGGTCGACGTGTTCGACACGAAATTCAACAAATACCCTCGAGTTCAGGGCCGTGTCGCCTATGCCGTTTACCAGAACAGCGTCTTCCTTTCGGCCGGGATCGACGATTTCATCAACCAAAGGGCAAGTCTGCAAAGCGGCGGTGGTCTGGACTGGTTCGTGGGGCTGCATTTTGTCTTCAACGACGAAGACCTGAAGTCGCTCTTGTTGTTCGGGGGCGGGGCCGCGTCGGGAGCTGCGAAATGACGTCCCGACAACCAGGAGGGGGGCACGCAGTGAAGCCCTTCCGTGCGGGACGCGCCGCCCTTGGTCTCGCATTTTTGTTGACCGCGTCGAGTTGCGTGGTGGGGGACGGCAACGGCAGAGTTTACGGTCATGTCAGCGTACCTCAGTGCGCCTTTGGTCCTGCGCGGGGGCTGTCGTTGGCGGACGCGTATGACTTGAGGGCGGACTTT
>PMNO01000330.1:0-6445 GCA_003161835.1 Myxococcales bacterium
TCGAGCTCGGCGGCAAATCGCCGCTGATCGTGCTCGCTGACGCGGACTTGCCGGCCGCTGCCCGGGCCGCGGTCTGGAGCGCGTTCGCGCACAGTGGCCAGGTTTGCATCAGAACCGAACGTGTCCTTGTCGAGGAGTCCGTCGCGGATCGGTTCACGGAGCTGTGTCGTATACAGGTCGAATCGCTGCGTCAGGGCGCCGCCAAGACCGAGCCCGAGGATGACGCCGTCGACGTCGGAGCCATCACGTTCCCGCCCCAGGTGGACCGCGCGGAGTCGCAGATCGCGGAGGCGGTGGCCCGCGGGGCGCGGGTGATCGCGGGCGGGGAACGACGCAAGGACCTGGGCGGCGGAACATTCTTTCGCCCGACCATCCTCGCGCAGGCGACCGTCGACATGGCGGTCAGTCGCGAGGAAACCTTTGGCCCGGTGCTGCCCATCATCCGGGTGCGTGACGCCGAGGAAGCGCTGCGCATCGCGAACGCGTCCCCCGTCGGTCTGTCGGGCAGCATCTGGACCCGGGACGCGGCCCGGGGTCGCGCTCTGGCGCGCCGGCTGGAGGTGGGCAGCGTGTGCGTCAACGACGCGCTCGTGAACTACTTCATCGTCGAGGCGCCCCTCGGGGGCGTCAAGGGTAGTGGCCTCGGGGTGCGCCACGGGCCCGAGGGCCTACGCCAGTTTTGTCGCCTGGAGACCATCATCGAAGACCACCCGCTCCTGCGCTGGATGTCGCCGATCGTCAGCCGGCATTTGATGTTCCCGTATCGGCGCCGCACGCTCCGGGCGCTGCGCTGGCTGATGCGCAAGATTTATTGATGGCCGCCGCGCGCGGACCAACGTGGCGCTGCGCGCGGCTAGTCCAGCTCTTGCTTCATGAAGATGGCGCCGGCGGTGACGATCTTCTCGCCCACCGACAGTCCGCTCACGATGCGCACCGAATCGTCAACCTCCGGTCCAATCTGGACGCGGCGGGCGCGAAACGCATTTCCTTCGGTCGCCACGATCACCATCGTCTTGTCGCCGTCATTCAAGATGGCCTTCGCGGGCACCTGGATGAACTTGGAGGGCTTCAGGGTTTCGACGTCGACCTTGGCGTACATCTCGGGCTTGAGGCGGTGTCCGGGGTTGTCGGTGATGCAACGAACCTTCACCGTGCGGGTCACCGGATCGACAACGTCGCCGACATGCTTGACCGTGCCCGAAAACGTGGCGTCGGGGTACGCGGGCACGCGAATCGTCACCCGGGCGCCCTCCTCGACCATGCCCAGATCCTGCTCGTACGCGTCGGCCACCACCCACACCGTATCCAGATTGCTGATGGTCAGCAGCGGTAGCGCGCTGTCGGCCCTGATTTCCTGCCCCGCCAATACATTTCTTTCGACAACGACCCCCGGGATCTGGGCCCGGAGCGCGACGTTGACGGTGGGATCGGAGGCCGAAATTCCCAGCGCCTTGAGCTGGGCGGCCGCCCGCGCGAAGTCGGATTTGGCCTTCATGTAGTCGCCCTCCACTTGAGCGACCTCCTTTTCCGAAACGGCACCGTCCGCCTTGAGCTTGTGCACGCGCTCTATCGACTTTTGCGACACGCCCAGATCCGAGACCGCTTTCTGTGCGTCCGCCTGCAGCTCGCCCACCCGGGGTGACGAGAGATCCAGCAAGGGCTGACCGGCCTTGATCTTGTCGCCGACCTTCACCAGGAGCGAAATCGCTCGGCCGTCAATGGGTGACGCCACCCGCTGGGTCCGATCTTCGTCGAAGGTCACCTTGCCCGGCAACGTGATGCGCGACGCGCCGTCCGACGCCCGCACGACCTCGACCTTGATGAAGTCGAGCCGGGGACTTCCGGGGTCGACCTTGACGAAATCGCGCGCCGTCTCGCTGATCTCGGCCGTCGCCGGCTCGTCCTTCGGTTTGTTACACCCGCACGCCGCCGCGGCCACGGCGGTGGCCAGCGCCGCGGCCATCCCGAAAGAGTGGAAAGATGCCGCCCGGCCTGATGAGAGGCGGACGGGTGAGATGAGTGCCGACATGACTCGGGGATCGGCAGAAATGGACCTGAGCATTACTTCACCTGTTCTCCAATTGCGTGATTGACGTCGATCGCCGCCTGGCTGTAGTCGTGCACCGCGCGCAAATACTGACCTCGGGTCTCGAGGTAGGTGCGCTGCGCCTCCAGGAGTTCGAGCAACGAGATGGCGCCGGTCTTGTACGACCGCTCGGCGACGCGCAGCGAGATCTCGGCCCGGTCCAGCATGCCGCCGCCCTTTTCGAGCGCGCTCGCGGCGCCCGAGACGGCGGCGCCCCCCGCGCCCCCCGGCCGCTCGTCGGAGCCTGGCGCGGGGCCTTCGAAGACCTCCAACAGCGTGCGCGACCGAGCGGCCTTGCGAACCGCGTTGGATACGTCGTGGCGGACCACGACTTTCAGCCGCTCGAGATCGTTTTCGGCGCGACGGATCTCGAGGTTCGAACGCCCCACGTTGGCCTGATTTCGATCGAACAACGGCAGCGGCAACGACAGCGAGAACCCCAGCGCATGGGCGTTGTCCCCCGACACCGTGAAGTCGCTGTGGGTGTACGTCGCGCCCAGAACGATGTCGGGCAGAATCTCGCGTTTGGCCGCGGCCAGCTGCGCCTCTCCGACCCCCCGGGCAGCCTGCGCGGCTCTCACGTCCGGCCGTCGTTCCAGGGCCAGGGCCACCAGATGTTCCAGATCGTAGGTCTGTCGGGGCAGCGCCAGCTCCACCGTCGAGGTGGGCAACTCGGACGCGCTGGCGAACCCCAGCAACGCGGCCAAATTCTGCCGCGCCAGATCGAGCTGCAGATCGGCATCGATCACAGCGTTCTTGTAGCGCAGGCCCTCCAGCTCCACCTTGCGCAGCTCGGCCTGTGAGATGTCGCCCGCCCGATACCGGGACTGCGACAGGCGCACCGTCTCCTCATATCGGTCGGCGGTCTCGACGGCCAGCCGATGCTCCGATTGTTCGCGCGCCACCTCGGCGAAGGCGGATCGAACCGCGTAGACGATCTCGCGCAGGACATCCTCGGTCANNACGGGCGGCATCCGGTCTTGACCATTGCCCTGGCCGAGCACCAGATTGCCCACGCTGTAGGCGAGAATCGGGTTGGGGTAGATGCGCGCGGCGACGACGTCCAGCTGCGCGACCTCTATCTCCAGCCGCGCCGCTATGACGTCCCGATTCCGTTTCAGCGCGATGCCGACCGCTTCCTCCATGGTCAGCCCCGCGGCCCTCGCCGGCGACGCCAGGCCGGCGACCAACAGAGCCGCGGCGATCGGCCGCGCCGCGCGCGCCAGCCAGGATGCTGCCCTCTTCCTGGTCACAGGGGCTTCCCCCCTGCCGCCGCTCCGCCCGGCGCTGCCTTCGCACCGAACCACCCGTCCGCCAGCTTGTACAGCGTCGGCAACAACAGCATCGTCAGCAACGTGGAGGTGATCAGGCCGCCGATGATGACGATCGCGAACGGGCGCTGCGTGTCCGAGCCGATGGCGTGGGACATCGCCGCGGGCAGCAGCCCCAGCGACGCCAGCAACGCCGTCATCAACACCGGCCGCAGACGCTGGGAGACGGCCTGCAAGATGGCGTCTTCGCTGCCGGGATTCTTCTCGCGCGCTTGCCGGACGTAGGTAATCAACAGAACCCCATCCATGACCGCCACGCCGAACAACGTGATGAATCCGACCGCCGCCGACACCGACAAGACGGTGTGGGTGAAGTACAGGGCAAACACGCCGCCCACCGTCGCGAACGGCACCACCATCAACACCACCACCGCCGGCAACGCCGCCCGGAAGGTCATGTACAGGAGCGCCAGAATCATCAGAATTGAAATCGGCACGATGAACGACAGGCGCTTCATGGCTCGACGCTGATTCTCGAATTCCCCTCCCCAGGTCATGTAGTAGCCCTCGGGCAGCTTGACCTGAGCGCGCACCCGGGCTTGCGCTTCCTCCACGAACGAACCCATGTCCCGCGCCTCGATGTTGCACTTGATGGCCAAGAAGCGGCCGCCCTGCTCGCGGTTGATCTGGGTGCGGCCCCGATCGACGCGAATCTGGGCCAGCGATCCCAGGGGGATGCGGGCGTCGCCGATCGGCACGTCCAGGCGGCCGATCGACCCCGGATCGCTTTCATCGCGGGTCGGCAACTTCACCCGCACGCCGACCTTGCGCTCCCCCTCCCACATCGACGTGGCCAGCTTGCCGCCATAGGCGCTCTCGATGGCATCCTCGACGTCGCGCACGGGAACACCGAAGCGCGAGGTCGCGTCCCGATCCACGTCGGCCACCACGTGCTGGGCGCTCCCCGCCCGATACACCTCGACGTCCCGCGCCCCGCGGGTGGCGTTGAGCTGCCGCTTCACCTCTTCCAGCTTCTCGTGCATGAGGTTGAGATCCTCGCCGTAGATCTTGACGACGATCTGTCCCCGAATACCCGAGATGGATTCCTCGACCCGGTCCTTGATGGGCTGGCTGAAGTTGTAGACCACCCCCGGCCGCTTCTTGAGCTCGGTGCGCATGGCGTCGACGATCTGTTCCTTGCTGCGGCCGGTGTGCCATTCGCTTTCGGGCTTCATGATGACGAAGGTCTCCGACTGGTTGGGCGCCTCGTCGTCCGTCCCGTCCTCGGGATGCCCCTGTTCGGAGAGCGTGTCCTTGACCTCGGGAAACTTCATCAGCGTCAACCGCGTGTCGCGCAGGACCTGCGCGCCGCGTTCCAGGGACACCGCGCTCGGCATGGTCACGGTGATGTGGATGTCGCCCTCGTTCATCTCGGGCAGGAATTCCGCGCCCAGCTTGGGCACCAGCGCCAGCGCGATCGCCAGGATCACGACCCCGCCGAGCGGCGGTAAGAAGGGATGCCGCAGCGCCGCCCGCAGCGCGCTGAGGTAGCGCACGCGCAGCCAGATCAAGAACCCGGGCTCTTGTTCCTTGACCTTGCGATGCTTGAGCAATACCGCGGTCAAGGCGGGAACCGTGGTCATGGTGAAGAAAAGCGCGCCCAGCAGGGCGAAGGCATAGGTCAGGGCGACGGGCCGGAAGATCCGGCCTTCGACCCGTTCCAGCGTGAAGATCGGCATCATGGCGGCCGCGATGATGGACATCGAAAACAGCGTGGGTCGAACCACCTCCTTGGCCGCCTTGGCCACGACATGGGCCACCTCCTCGGGGGGCGGCTGCTCCTCGGCCAGGTGCCGGTACGCGTTTTCGACCAGGATGACCGCGCCATCCAGCAGGATGCCAAAGTCGATCGCGCCCATCGACAGAAGGTTGGCGGGCACGCCCGCGTAGTAGAGGCCCACGAACGCCGTCAAGAGCGCCAGGGGCATGGTCACGGCCACCGCGAACGAACCGCTGAACGCGCGCAGGAACAGCCACAGGACGAGGCTGACCAAGACCACCCCCTCTAGCATGTTGTGTGAAACCGTCCGCAGGGTCGTGTCCACCAGCCGGGTCCGGTCGTAGAACGGAACAATGCGCATGCCGGGGGGCAGGATCTCGCGGTTGATGCGGTCGACGGATTGGTGGACCCCCGTCAACACGTCCTTGGGATTCTCGCCCCGGCGTAGCAGGACAGTCCCCTCGATGGAGTCGATCGCCTCACCCCGGGCGACCGCTCCGCGCCGCGGCGTGTACGACTCGACCACCTTGGCCAGATTGCGCACCAAGACCGGGGTCCCGTTGGTCGATCGAACCACCGTGTTGTCGATATCCTGGGTGTTGCGCAGGTATCCGCGGCCGCGCACCACGAACTCCGATTCGCCGTGTTGCAGGTAGCCACCGGACGTGGCCCCGTTCGAAACCGAAACCGCCTGGATCAGATCCTTGAGCGCCAGCCCATTGCTGCGCAGCTTGCCCGGATCCGCCAGGACGTGAAATTCCTTTTGAAACCCGCCGAAGCTGACGACGTCGGCGACGCCGGGCGACCGCATGAGGTGCTTGGACACCACCCAGTCCTGCCAGCTGCGCAGCTCGCTCGGCGTGTGGTGATCGCTCTCCAGCGTGTACTGATACACTTGCCCGACGGGCGTATCGTTCGGGCCGAGGTGGGGTTGCACGCCATCGGGAACCTCGGCGTCCGGCAGGCGTTCGGCGACTTGCTGGCGGGCGAAGTAGATGTCGACGTCGTCCTCGAAGGTCAGGATCACTTGCGCCAGACCGAATGAGGTGATCGATCGCTGGATGAGGACGCGCGGGACCCCCACCAGGGCGCGCTCGATGGGAATGGTGACTTGCTTTTCCACCTCCTCGGCGGCCTGCCCGGGAAAGAGGCCGATCACCATGACCTGGACGTTGGTGACGTCCGGAAACGCCTCGATCTTCAGCTTGGTGAACGTGTGAACGCCCAGGACGACAAAAGCCACGGTGGCGACCAGCGTGAAGACACGCTTGTGAACCGCCAGATCGATGAGACGTTCCAACACGGGGG
>PMNO01000330.1:6482-6657 GCA_003161835.1 Myxococcales bacterium
GTGAACGTCAGCAGGCGGCTGATGTAGGCACGTTCCAGGTCGGCCAGCGGAGGCGGCTTCCCCGCGCCATCCAGCTCGGCGGCGAAGAAGATCTCGGGCGGGGTGGCGTGGGCGTCCACCCGCGTCGGGCCGCTGATGACGATGCACCCGGGATCAATCGTGTCCCCCGTCGACA
>PMNO01000108.1 GCA_003161835.1 Myxococcales bacterium
GATGCGGATGGCTTCCTCGAGCACCAGCGCCGCTCCGAACGTCAACAGCAGCCCATACTCGGCCTTCTTGCCGTACGTACGGCGCACGCATCGTTCGAGGGCCATCCCCAGGAGCCCCACCACGACGGGCGCGAGGATCAGCGCCAGGGCGTAGCGCAGGGGCAGGGGGAGGGCGCGGTAACCCTCGCCCAGGGTGCCGAGCCACCGCGGCGTGATGATCTCCATCGCGACATACCCGCCGAGCGCGAACAGCGAGCCGTGCGCCAGGTTGATCACCTCCATCACGCCCACGATGAGCATGAAGCCGAGCGCGAGCAGCCCGAACAGAACGCCCAGCGCGACGCCGTTGACGACGTGGGGGAGCAACGTCACGCGGCCCGGCCTTGCGCGCGCCTGGCGTACGACGATGCTCCGGAATTTGAACGACGGCGGCGCAAGTGATCCTAGGGCGCGTAGGCGGGAATGGATTCGTAGGGCTCAAGCTTGCACTTGGCCTCTGATTCCTTGTCCATGACCTGATCGGGAGGGGTGTTGCTCACCATCTTGAACAGACTGTCGGGGTCGGTGGAGTCCATGTTGGCCGTGGCGAGATAGATGGTCTGCTGAAGCTGGTGGTTCTTCGCGTTCATGTAGGCATCATCGTTCTGCATGCGGTCCTTGGCGGGAATCCGCCACTGCTCCAGCTCCTTGATCACGGCGATGTTGTTGGTCGTCTTCGCCTTTTCAATGGCCTCCAGGAGCGAACGGGTGGCCCAGTAGCCGTTGAAAAACACGTTGCCGGGGGTCTTGATCTTCGAATCCGCGTTCTCCTTCTGGTAGCGCGCCACGAACTCCTTGACCCCGGGCAAGTCGAAGCCCTGGTACCAGGTGGTGCCGAACACGCCGAACAGATCCGCGCGGGGTAACCCATAGACGTCCGGCCAATCCTGCTGATTGTTGATCCAGGCGTACTTGGCGCCGAGCTTCATCTGCGACACTTGCGCGCGCATCGCCTTCAGATCGTCGCCGCCCACGGCCGCCGCGATCACCTCCGGCCCATACTGCTGAATCTTGAGCAAGGTGGCGCTGAAGTCGCGGGTGCCCTGCGGCACCAGGATCTCGCCCACGATCGTTCCGCCGCTCTGGGTGACCAGCTTCCGTGTCGCGTTGGACGTGTCGTGGCCCCAGCCGTAGTCGTTGGTGATGAGGAGCCACTTCTTGCCGAACTTCTCGATCGCGCCTTTGACCGACGCCTGCGCGAAGTTGTTGCCGTTGCCGTCCCACACGAATTTCACGCGGTGACAATTCTCGCCGGATTCCGAGGGTGAGCTGGAGTTCGTGTTCAGATAGATCACGCCATATTTTTGCGCGACCTGCGAGATGGCGTTGGCAACGCCCGAGCTCATGGCGCCCACCAGGAAGGCGACCTTTTCTTGTGTGATCAAACGCTCGGCGACGCGGGAACCGGTGGCGGGCGTCGTTTCGGTGTCCAGGTGCACCCACTTGATCGGCCGGCCGAGCACTCCGCCCCGGGCGTTGAACTCCGCGATGGCCATCAGGACCCCGCGGCGATCGGAATCTCCGCTGGCCGCGTATTGCCCGCTCGCGTCCGCGGTGATGCCGATGACGATCGGCTTGGCGACGTCCCCCGTGGCCGGACCCGACTTGCGGCAGGACGTCCCCGCGACGATACAAGCGATCAGGAGTGCAGCGGCGCCGGCGAGCCACTGGCGGCACCTGTTATTTCCGGGCGTCTGCGCCATGGGCCTTGTCATTTCTTCAGTTCCACGCCGTTCGCCTTGCACTGAGCGGCCACCATCTCTCCCACCAGACCGCTCGCGAATCCGGTATTGATCGCCTGCACCAGCGCGTTTTGAACCGCCGGACCCATGTTCGCGGACAAGGGAATCTCGGACGTCATGCGATTGTAGTAGCGCAGATCCTTGGCCGCGTTCGAAAGGCTGAACTTCAGCCCGGAATAGTCGTCGTGCTCCAGAATTTTCGGCACGATGAGCTGGAAGATGCCGCTGTTGGCCCCGCCGCCACCGACGACTTTGGCGAAGCGATTCAGGTCGACGCCCGTCGCGGCGCAGGCGCACAGGGCCTCCGAGATCAGGGCGGCGTGGCCCATGGTGATGAGGTTGTAGATCAACTTGGTGCGCGCGCCCGAGCCCACTGCGCCCATGTAGAAGATGTTCTCGCAAAATGCCTCCAGAACCGGGCGCACCGCGGCGAAGACCGTCTCGTCGGCGCCCACCATGGTGTTCAGCTTCCCAGTCTCGGCCTCCGCGGGACTGCGCGCCAGCGGGGCGTCGACATAGCTCGCCTGCCGGCCCGCGAGATCCCGGGCCACCCGCTCACACAACGCCGGCTCGCCGGTGGAACAGTCGAGCAGAATCATGCCGGGGCGAAACACCTCCAGCATGCCGTCCTTGCCATAGACGACCTCCTCCACCTGCGGGGCTCCCGTCACGCACAGGATGACCACCTCGGATTGCTCGGCGACCTGGCGCGGAGTCTTGGCTTCCTGGGCGCCTTGTCCCAACAGGTCCTCGATGGGCTTGCGATTCTTGTGCGCCATCACCGTGACCAAGAAACCTTTGTTCAACAGGTTCTTGGCCATGCCGTGTCCCATCAGCCCGACTCCAACGAACCCAATCTTCTTTGCCATTGAAACTCCTTGTTGAACCACGGTGATTGAACCCGCGCGCGATCCCGTGTTTTCCGCGGGGCGGGCGCGCCTTAGACTTGCGGATGGACGTGTGCGTAATTGTCTGGCGCGCCGGTCGTGTCGACCGGGAACCGGAAATGACCCGCGCGTGGCTGAGATATTCCCATTCCGGAAGATTCCGACAGTAGAATTTTTGTTCTATTTCGTCAAGAGGGTCGATGGGCGCGGCGGCCGATCGGGTAGAAGGGCGGCGCGGCAAGGCCGGCACCATCGGGCGCGTCGACGAGGCCGTCGAGGAAACGCGATCCGCCTGGCAGAATTTTTGTTTCAAATCTCAAGAGCATGGACTATTCATTCCGTGGCAAACGCCCCCCCATCAGCAGGAGGTCGACGACGTGATTAGAACAGCACCCGGACCGCGATCCATCACCTTGTGCGCCGGTATTGCGTTGGCCCTGATTCTTTGTGAATCGCGCGCGCGCGCCGAGATCTCCTTGACCGATCCCGCCCGAACCGGCGGGTGGGAAGTCACGACCAGCGGACGTGTGGATTCGTACTTGTCGTGGATCTTCGGCCATACCGTCAACCGGAACGGCAGCGGCGCGCCGATCGATCCCGCGATGCCGAACGGGGATCACTACTTCTTGGTGGGCCCGCAGGTCGGGATCCAGGGCTACCCGGTTCCGAACGGGCCGATCGGCGATCCGGTCAATGACACCAAGGTGAACACCGCGCGGGTGCGGGGCGGGTTCTCGAGCACGATCCTCGCGTTCAACATCTACAAACAGATCAGCCCGAACTTGAAGCTGACATTCAAGATGGGCCTGTGGGCGGGAATCCAAAACGGCATCGTCAAGGACGCGCGTCAGCAGAACGACGTCGCGGCCGTCGATTGGCGCGAGCAGTACATGAAGCTCGAGGGTCCGTGGGGGGCGCTGTGGGCGGGACGGCTGCTGGGCCTCTTCAACCGCGGCGGCATGCGTCTGAATTGGTATCTCATGCACAAGCAAGGGGTCGGGCATCCTTGCAACGTGGACTCGAGCGGAACGACCTCTTGCGGGAACACGGGCGTGGGCTCGCTGCACCCCAATCGCAATGGACAGCTGGCGTATTCCACCCCCGAGATCGCGGGCGTGCAGTGGACCGTCGCCATGCTGGATCCGTCGATGATTCCGGGAAACCTCAGCTCGAACGCGCAGTGGATTCGCACCCCGCTCCCGCGCTTCGAAACCGAGGCCACGTTTCATCGCGGTACCACCGGCGCCGACGAGGTCAACCTGTTCGCGAACGGCATGACCCAGGTCATCGGCATGTCGACCGAGATCCCCGCGGTGCCGGAAAACCCCAATGACAAGGTCCACTACAACTTGCCCCTCCTGCCGGCGGACGCGACGCGCGTCGTGTTTGGCTACGGCGGCGGCGGCTGGGCACGGACCCACGGCCTCGCCGCGGGTGCCACCTACTGGGCCGGCAAGGGCCTAGGGACCGCCAACGCGTTCGGTAACACCGCCGTCGACAACCGGGGCACCTTGCGCTTCCATTTCGGCTATCTGGCGGTCGTGAACTATCGCCTGGGCGACTTCGAGATCGCCTCCTCGTACGGCTCGTCCAACGTCAAGCTGACCGATTTTGATCGGGCGCCGCCCACCTCGCAGGATCTGTTCAGCGTCGTGACCGAAGTGCGGGGCATCGCCGGATTGATCGCCTACCACATGGGTCCGGTGACGTTCTCGATCGACGGCATGAACATCCACACCGCGTGGTCACACAACGAAGTGCTGGTGACCAACGTGGTCAGCGGTGGCGTTCTGGGCGAGTGGTAGCCGGACTTCTGGTGGGCGGTCAGCAGCCCGTGCCGCCCGGGCTGGTGCTCACGGCGGTGGCCTGACAGGGCCACTCCTTGACGCTGCCGCACGACCATTTGCTGTTGACACAATGACAGAATCCGGCTTTCGCCACGCCGGTGCTATCGGCGTAGCCGGAGCAGGGCATGCAAGAATCGATGGTGCAGGCTCCGTTTGCGGCGGTCCCGACCGGACACGCGGCGGTGGCCGCCGATACCTTGAAACAGGTGTAGTCCCCGGCGGGAAATGCGCAGGCGCCCTCGACGTAAGCGGCGGCCACGCAGGTCTCGCTCTTCGAGCCAGTTGATACGTTGGCGGCGCTCTTGGGGCCGCAGGTCTTCGAGCAGGAGTCGGTCGGGGTGACACATGCGCCGCCCTTCGCCTGGCTGGTGCAAGCCGCGCCAACAACCACCGTTCCACCGCCGCCACCGGTCGTTGCCGCCCCCCCGGTGCCCAGATTGGCCCCGCCGGATCCGCTGGCGGGTGCTCCACCAGTCGCGCTGCTGGCGCCACCCGTTCCGATCGGCCCGCCCCCGCTGCCCTGCGCCGCGGAGCCTCCCGTGCCACTGTTCGTGGGCGCGCCCCCGGAGCCTGTAGACGCTCCGCCGCTCCCAGTCCCGGCCGCGGGCCCCGGACTGCTGTTTTCTTGTGCGCATCCTGGCGCGGTCAGAAAGAGGGCAACGCCGAGCGCCGCTAGCAGCGGGATCCTGTCCGGGATTTTGTGCGCGCTGCCGCGGGTGATGGCCTGGCGGGTTTGCGGGTGTTGCTTCGAGCTCATGAGCGGTCTCCTTGGTTGCCAAACGGTGTCCTGAGGCTTTCGCCGCGGCTCAGACCTTCNNCAGGCGCCATCGACGCTCCCGCGTGCGTGGTACGCTGGCCGCTCGTGATTGAGCCACCGACTACTTCAGAACCGGCACCGGTGAGGTCCGAGGCCCCGCCGAATCGTCGCCTGGCAGTGATGGGCATCGGACAGCTGGGAGGATCGATCGCCCTCGGGGGTCGGGCGGCCGGGCTGTTCGATTGGGTAACCGGATTTGGCCGGCGCGACGATTCGCTGCAACGCGTCCGTGCGCTGGGCCTTTGCGACGCCACCACCACGTCGGCCACGGCCGCGGTCGCGGACGCGGACACCGTGGTCCTCGCGGTGCCGCTGCGGGCCATTCCCGGGATCGTCGATTCCATCGCCAACGCGCTGCGACCCGGTGCGCTCATCATCGACGTCGGCAGCGTGAAGGGTACGGCCCCGCGCGACATCGAGGCCAGGCTGCCGCCCACGGTGATGTTCGTCTCCTGTCACCCGCTGGCCGGCTCGGAGCACTTTGGTCCCGACGCCGCGCGCGCCGATCTGTTCGCGGGACGCCGTTGCTTGATCTGTCCCACCCCCCGGATTTCCGCGGCTGCCCTCGAGCGGGCGCGGGCGCTTTGGCAGGCCTTGGGCGCCGAGGTGCTGACCATGCCCGCCGATCTTCACGATCGGGTGATGGCCGCCGTCAGCCACCTACCGCACGTCGCTGCATACGCCTTGGCCGGCGCTCTGGGCCAATTGGCACCCGAGGTTGAGAGCGCCGCGCGCGATCTGCCCACGACCAGCTTGCGCGACACGAGCCGGGTCGCGGCCTCCAGCTCGGCCATGTGGCAGGACATCTTTCTCGAGAACCGCGCGGCCCTGTTGCCGTTGATTGACGCCCTGGCGACCAGGCTGGACGAGATCAAGGAGGCGATCGCCACCGGAAATGACGCGCGCCTGGGCGCCCTCCTGGACGCTGGCCGCGCCAGTCGCGCGCGCATTGTCCCCGCGTGAGGGCGCCCGAAGGACAGGCGGCCTCGCGAGGGCGACGCGGTGGCGGCGCGCGGCTCGCTTGCGTCCTGCTGATCTTGGCAACAGGGGCACGCCCCCTGACGGGTTGCGCGTTCTGGGACGAAAGCGCGCCGGGGCTGTCGAAACCGGGCGTGAACGGACAGAAGCGCGCGGCGAATCATCCCGACGACGATGATCCGGAATCACTGATTCCCGCGGGGGTGCAGACCGTCATCGACGTGAACATGGGGGCGGTTCGTCGATCGGCGTGGGTCGCCCCGGCGCTGGAGGCCCGCGATCCCCGGGCGCGCGCCGCCAAGGAGGAGGCGCTGGGATACGACGACGTCCGTGACGTCGACCGAATCATTTACGCCGTGACGTCGGCCGGCGCCGATGCGCCGACGCTGGTGATCGCGCAGGGGCGCTTCACGCCGGCGCGCATCGAGGAGGCGTTTCGAACGCGCTGGCCAGGGGCGGTCGTCGAACGCTGGCGCGGAGTTTCGATTCTCGCCAGCGGCGAAAACGCGCTGGCGCTCCTGACAGTTCGTACGTTCGCGGCCGGTCCGCCCACCGCAGTCCACGCAGCGATCGATCGTGCATTTGGCCTGGGCCCCGACGTGGGCGCGGATCCCGCAATCGGCCCGACCCGTCGCGCGTTGTGTCCGCCCGGCCGCGACGCCTCGCCCGCCGTGCTGGCGCTGGTGGCCGTCGACGCCCGAATGCGCGCACGGGTGGGCGATGCCGTGCCGGTGCCCAGCGAGTTGCGACAGGTCGGGATGCGGCTGGATCTCGGGCAGTCGCTGGATCTGTCGGCGCTCGGAATCATGGAAGGGCGCGATGCCGCCGCGGGACGCGCGGCCGGCGCGGCCCTGGCACGTCGCCTCAACGCGCTGATCGCCGATCCGGTGACGCGGATGATGCTGCGCCCATTGGGCCTGGGGATGGTTCTCGCGGGGACGCGGGTCACGGCCGACGGAGCGCGGGTTCTGGTGCGCGCATCGATCGCGGATGAATACCGTGCGCCGCTGTCGAGCATGCTTCGAACCTGGGTGGAATCCTCCGGGACCGGCGCGGCCGGGACCGCCGGCACCGGCGCTGGTCCCTTCGGTTCGTGGTAGGAGAACGGCGCATGAAGAACGTGGATTCACCGACGCTGCGTGTTCACCGGTCGGAGCCCCTGCGGGGACACTGCCGGGTGCCGGGCGACAAGTCCATCTCGCACCGGGCCTTGCTATTCGGCGCGCTGTGCGACGGGCCGGTGCAAATTGATGGTCTCGGCAGCGGCGGCGACAATCTGTCGACCGCTCGCGCACTCGCGGCGTTGGGGGTTTCCATCGCACTGGACGGCGATCGTGCGCGGGTCGACGGGGTGGGATTGGGGGGACTCGCACCCGCCCTCGAGCCTCTCGACTGCGGCAATTCGGGCACGACCATTCGTCTCCTGACTGGCCTGCTGGCGGGACAGCCCTTCACGACGACCCTGCATGGCGATGCCTCGCTAGTGCGTCGGCCGATGCGCCGCCTGGCCACGCCCTTGCGGCAGATGGGCGCGACAATTGACGGTCGTACGGACTCGGCCAAGCCAGACGAGATCTACCCGCCCTTGGTGGTGCAGGGGGGACGCCTGCGCGGGATTCGCGCGGTGTTGCCGGTCGCGAGCGCGCAGTTGAAGAGCGCCTTGGTTCTGGCCGGCTTGCAGGCGCAGGGGCCAACCGAGATTCTGGAGCCCGGCCTGTCGCGCGACCACACCGAGCGGATGCTCCGGTACCTGGGCGCGCCGCTGGTGGCTGATCCGGTGGCACGCACCGTGCGCGTGGATCCCACGGGTTGGGATGGCCGCCTGCGCGCCGGCCCGTTGGTCGTTCCGGGCGATCTGAGCTCCGCCGCGTTCGTCATCGTCGCGGCGTTGATTGTTCCGGACAGTGACGTCACGATCGAAGGCGTGGGCCTCAATCCCACGCGCGCCGGCGTGGTCGAGGCGCTCAAAGCCATGGGCGCGGACCTGACGGTCGAGGTCACGGGCCAGGCGATGGGCGAGCCGGTGGGAACAATCCGCGCGCGCGCGAGCCGGTTGCGGGGGATTCGCATCGAAGGGGATCTCGCGCTGCGAGCCATCGACGAGGTGCCCGCGTTGGCGGTCGCCGCGGCCCTGGCCGAGGGGGAGACCGTTTTCGCCGACCTGAAGGAGCTGCGGGTCAAAGAATCGGATCGCATCGCGGCGTTGGTGCGCGAGCTGGGTCGGGCTGGGGTGTTCGTCACCGAGCAACCCGACGGCCTGACGATCACGGGAGTCGCGGGGAATGGTGGAACCCTCGCGGGCGGCCTGGTTCAACCGATGCACGATCACCGCGTCGCGATGTCGGGCGCGATCTTGGGCCTGGTGGCGGATGCGGAGACGCTGATTCCCGCCGACGAGATCGCCACCTCCTTTCCGACGTTTGGTGACGTTCTGACGGCCCTCGGTGCGGCCATCGCCGCGGCGTGAATCACCCGCGGTGCGGAGCCCAGGATCAGTTGGCGCGGACCGAAACGTAACCTGTCAGGGCGGTCACGTCGATCCGGAAGTCGTAGTCGGGACTGTTCGGCGGCAGGCCACTGTTTTGGATATAGATGGTTGCTCCGGTCGGGATCGGTTGGCCGAGGAGTTGGGCTGTTCCCTGATTGGAAAAATCGATGTCAGCGTGCACCGTGGTGCTCAGGGTTCCAGCCGTAGGCGCCGCCACGCCTGGACCCACCACGCCCGTGAAAGTGACTCCGGCCGGCGCGTTCAACAATCGCGAAATTGGATGAGTGACGGTGGGCGCGGTGGGCGCCGCGCCGGCCGTCGCCCCGGCCACCCAGGGGCGAAGCTCCACCCGATCGGCGAACACGAACGCCCGCATGGCCAGACCCGTGCTCAGGGCCTCAACCCGCGACTTTTGCAATTCGCGTCCCACGTCGGCCGCCAGATCGCGCCCCTCCCGGGCCCGATTGTCCTTGTTGACGCTGGGCGCCGCCGCGGCGCTGAGGATGCCCAAGATTACCACGACGATCATCAGCTCCGTCAGGGTGAACCCCCGCGTCGCTCGGTCGTTCCCTTGAATGCACCACACCACATCCTTGCATCGACGGAATCGTCCCACCGATTGAGGGCACGCGGAGGCCCGTCGGTGGCTGGTCGCGATCCCTCCCCGGTCACCGGTCGCTAGAACGGTACGACGAGCGCCACGGTGGTGACCGGTCCCGGCGGGCCCGAAGCCGTACCCCGACTGCGCGAGATGGTGAGACTCGTGCCAACGACGGACGTGACCGTGCCGGCGCCGATCAAGCCGCCCGCCAGCGCGCTGCGCAACCGGTTGTCGCTGCAGGCGGTCGAGGCGGTGCTGGCACGACAGTCGGGCAGGGTCGCGAACACCGCGATGCCGATGCCCACCGCCAGCGTCCCCGCCATTGCCGCCAGCAGCGGCGGCACCAGCGACGGAGGCGGGGCGGGGAGCACGCGTGGGAGCGCGACGGGAGGAGGCGCCGCATCCTGCAAATCCGGCCTCACGGCGTCGGCCAGCTTCAACATGTAGTCACGGGCTTCGGCGACGGTACAGACGTCGCAGCTCCGTGATTTCGTGGAGATGGGCAAAGCGGCAGGGGCGGACCCTTCCGTCGAGAACAGCCGAGCGACCATCTTGTAGCTGTTTCCAGCGACCTCCACCTTGACCCGCAGGACGTAGTTGACACTCAGCAGACGGCCGATGTTCTTCAAGCACGCCGACGAATCGCATCCGCCCAATTCGGGCGTCGCCTCCAACCGCCGGCTGACGTCCACAGGGTCCAGAACCTGGATTCCGGCGCGCACCAACCCCAGCACGAAACCGTCCTGGAGCTGCAGGGAAAGCGCCGGCGTGCCTTCGCCGTCCACCTTGAATTCGGGAACCGCCACGCGCACCTTGGCCTGAGCGGTCGCGGGCGCCAGCGCGGTCACCGCGACCGCGAATGCCAACCTTGCGGCTATTGGACCCCGGATCATCAATCCCCGGGGACGGACATCGGCGGAACCGAGCCGTCGCTTGACCTTCACCATCATCCACACACCGACACGTCGCAGGCCAAAGGCAGGCTGCGGCGGGGCTGACCAAAACAGGCCCGTGCATCTCCCGGGTTGACGAGACGCGGGCAACGGGGACTGGACTTGCAGGCCGTCTGCACCACCCCGGGCGCGCACGCGATCACCGCGCGCCCCGGCTTGCTTCGATAGTCAATCTCCAGGGTGGTCTGGGCGAACAGGTTGGCACCGATCAGGCCGTCGATCTCGGGTCCCTCCGGGCGAATCTCGGCGCGCAGAGCCTGCAGCAATGGCGTGCTGTCGGGAAGAACCGCCACCGGGATGTTTTCCCCGAACTCGACATACGCGGCGGCGTTCTGAGCCTTGGTGGCGTCGCGCGGATCGGTGTCGCAGGGCAGGGGGCATGCCCCGGTCGTTCCGTCTTCCGATTGGTGGTGTTCGATCCATTCGAGACGTCGCGCTCGCCCCAGATCGACGCACGCCCCGGGGTTCGTCGCGTCGTCCAACTCTTGGTTCACGAGCGCGATGCGGGGCAGGGTCGACCACGACACGTTCGTCAGTGGCGCGGGCAACGTGGGAATCAACAGCGTCGCGCCTGGGACCGGAGGCGTGAGGGGCGACGTCAACTGGCCGGCGGCGACCCGGTTCCAGGCCGATTGCGACAACACCAGCGGCCCGATGCCCGTCGCGACCACGAGGGCCAGATTGGTGCCCGTGGCCAGGCCGACCTCGTCTCCACGCTTGCAACACCGTTCCGGTTCGAGCGCGTCGGGATCGAAGGGGGTGGGGCCCCCGCACGCGCGGACGACCACGCGGCTGGGCGGGACCTCCAACGGCCCGGTGAGCCCCAAAACATCTGGGCGCGATTCGACCGTCAGCTCGGCCCCGCCCAGAAGGTTGAAATGGAGCACCGCGAATCCCGCCGCATCCAAGAAGCCATCCGTCGCCCCCTGACGGGCCCAGAACGTCACGGCCGGTTTCGCGAATTCGAATTGCACCGAAAAATTCTGGAGCAGTGTACCGCCCAACACGGCCCCCGGGCCGTCGGGGTTCAGGCCCGTGGACAGGCCTTCGATCTGATGAAATGTCCCACGCACGATCGGAGCCACGCGCCCGGCGGGAGGTTGGCCGTCCAGGATGTCGAAGTCACGCAAGACGATCTGAGCGCCCCCGGATTGCCGGCCAAACAAGTTGAGGGCGGAGCCGGTATCCACGGAAATCGTGAATGGCTGGTTGGTCGGGCCCTGCGCGCTCGCGACCAGGCCCACCTCGTCGGTGTTCGTACGGGGCAGCAGATTGATGGGAAAGCCATCGGTGGTGCAGCAGGGCTCCGAGCATCCAGCGGCCCCGCCGATCGTCGTGACGGTCGCGGCGACGGTCGCGATCAATCCCGTCCACCAGAGCCGACCACCCAACCCTGTCACCTGGTCACTCGTCCTTCTCGTCGAGCTTCTTNNCCAGTGGTCCTTGTGGATGAGCTTGTAGATCAACGCGATCTTCACCTTCTTGCCCCGCGCCATCGTCGCCAGCGTGGCTTCCACGGTGGCCTCCCCCTCGGCCTTCTCTTCCTTTTCGTATTTGATGTTGTAGTTCGGATCCCCGCTCACCTGTTTGAGGTAGCTGCGTTCAACCAGCTCCCGCAGCGTCGCCACGAACTCCTGGCGCTGGCCCGCCGTCAACGTTTCCCAGTGCTTGGCCAACGCGCGATGCGCCAGCTCGCGGTAGTCGAGAAACCCGCCCACCAGCTTGCGAACGGCGGCCTTCTGCGCCTCGCTCTCCGGAGACCAGGCGGGGTATTTCTTCTTCAAGAGCTTGTCCAGCTGATCGTTGGACTTCTTCAATTCGCCGAGCGGACTGGAGGCGGCGGGTGGGACGGACATGGGCACGTCCTTGTCTTCGACCACCGCGGCGATAGCTGCCGTTCCTCCGCCGCCGCCCGCGCCCCCGGCGCCCGCCCGCGGCTTGGTCGCCTTGGGCGCCTTCGCGGTGGGTGCGGGTTTGGCCAGCTTGACGGGCTGAGCGCCGGTTGCCTTAGCGGCGGGGCTGGCCGCTTTGGGTTGGTCGGGGTTTGGTTGCGCGTGCGCCAGCGTCGGGCGTGCCCCGGTACCAACGCTGGCTGCGAGAACGATCACCAGTAAGCGCGTCACTTCCACGGTCTTGAGCATATGGGTTCCTTCATACTTCGGACGTCGGCCGACGGAAAGATATGCGGGAAAAGACGTAACGGTCGAATACCGCCCGGATTTTGCCGGACGCCGCGCCGCATGCTACCGTCAAACCGCATGGCGGCCGAGCCGTTTGATTCGACGCAGTGGCTGGCCCAAACCTTCTCGGACGTTCGCGAGGGGTTCGAGCGCAAGCGCCTGCTCATCTCATTCGCCGAGTATTTCGGCTTGTTCTCGGCCGCACCCGCCCGTCACGCCCGGTCGGCCGCCCAGTATCTGCGCGATGTGTTCGATCACTTCGGCACGGCCCAGGTTGCGACCCCCCGGGGACCGGTCAAGCGCTGGCTGATGTTCGACTGCCCCTGGGACGACGGCAAGGACGCCCTGATGGGGCAAGAAGAGGTACAGGGCGCGGTATATCGGCTGATCTCGAACTTCGCCCGGGAAGGCCGCACGAACCGCCTGATCTTGCTTCACGGTCCGAACGGCAGCGCCAAGTCCACCTTCGTGGCCAGCCTCCAGCGCGCGATGGAACACTACTCCGCGCTCGAGCAGGGCGCGCTCTATCGTTTCAACTGGATCTTTCCCACCCAGAAGCTGACCAAGGGCGGGATTGGATTTTCCGGTGACAAGTTCGAGGGCGCCAACCCGACCGAGACCTATGCGTACCTGGACGACGATCTCATCGAGGCCAAGATCGTCGATGAGATGCGCGATCATCCGCTGTTGTTGATTCCGCGCGAGCAGCGGCGGGCCCTGATCGAATCCCGACTCCATGACGAGATCGCGAAGGGTTTTCGTCCCGCGGACTACTTGTTGCGGGGCGACCTATCGCACCGCAATCGACAAATCTTCGAGGCCCTGCTGGGTTCGTATCACGGCGATCTGGCGCGGGTGCTGCGCCATGTGCAGGTGGAACGATTCTTTGTGTCGCGGCGCTACCGGCAGGCGGCGGCGACCGTCGAGCCGCAAATGGCCGTGGACGCGCGGGCGCGCCAGCTCACCATGGATCGCTCTCTGGCCTCGCTGCCACCGGCCTTGCAGTCCCTGACGTTGTACGAGACCCAGGGCGAATTGGTCGACGGCAACCGCGGCGTGATTGATTTCGCGGACCTCCTCAAGCGGCCACCAGAGGCGTACAAGTACCTGCTGACGACGATCGAAAGCGGGCGGGTTTCACTCGACGTCGCGAGCCTGGATCTGGATACGGTGTTCATCGGGTCGTCGAACGAAGGGTACCTGGCCGCCTTCAAGGAGGTTCCCGAGTTTCAGTCGTTCAAGGGACGGATGGAGCTGGTGCGGGTGCCGTACCTGCTGGACTACAAGGTCGAGCAGCGCATCTACGAAGCCCAGATTCGCGCGGCCCACCTGGAAACCGACAAGCACGTCGCGCCACACGTCGCATGGGTGGCCGCCTTGTGGGCCGTTCTGACACGGATGAAGAAGCCGATGCCCGAGAAGTACGTCAAGGGGTTGACGGACTCCGTTTCCAAGCTCGGGCCCATGGACAAGGCGGTCCTGTACGCCGATGCGCAGCTTCCCGAGGGGCTGACCCCGGAACAGGCGCGCGAACTCGTGGCTGGCATCGAAAAGATCGCACGCGAATCCGACACCTACCCCAACTACGAGGGCCGTATGGGGGCGTCGCCGCGTGAAATGAAGATGTTGCTCATGAACGCGGCTCAGAACCCCAAGTTTGCGTGCGTGTCACCGTTCGCCTTGCTGGAGGAGCTGGAGGAACTGGTGCGGGGCGTGAGCGTCTACGAATTTTTGAAGCAGGAGCCGTTGCCCGGCGGCTATCACGAGAACCGCAAGTTCATCTTCCAGGTGCGCGATCGGTTGCTGGATCGCATCGACGACGAAGTCCGGACCGCGATGGGGCTGGTGGACGAACGTCGCTATATCGACCAGTTCGATCGTTACGTGTCGTTCGTTTCGCACTGGATTCGGAAGGAAAAGGTGACCAATCCGATCACGGGGCGCGACGAGGACCCCGACGAGGAATTCATGGGTGAGGTGGAGCGGGTGCTGCAAATGCAGAGCCGCCACGAGGAATTCCGGCGCGAGGTGATCGCGAAGATCGGCGCCTGGTCCATCGATCACCTGCGCCAAAAGCCGGACCTGGAAAAGATCTTTCCCCGCCAGATCGCGGATCTGCGCGAGGCCTTCTTCGTGGAACGCAAGAAGCAGATCCGGCGCATCAACGAGGATCTGCTGGTGTACCTCACCGACGGGCCTGAAAAGATGCCCCCCGATCAGATGGCCGCCGCCCGCACGACCTTGAGCAACCTGCGCGGTCGCTACGGCTACTGCGAACACTGCGCGAAGGACGCCATCCTGGTCCTCGTGCGCAAGCGCTACACCTAGCGCGGCGTCGCGCCCGCCGCTGCCGCCCGCGCCGCCGCGACGAAGGCGGTCACGCGCGCGGGATCCTTCCGCCCCGGCGCCGACTCTACGCCGCTGGCGACGTCGACACCCGCCGGACGGGTCGCGGCGATGGCCTGGGCCACGTTGCCCGGGTCGAGGCCGCCCGCCAGCAAGAACGGACGCCCCACCGACGCGGCCGCCGCCACTGTCGCCCAGGGCGCCTGCACACCCGCGCCGCCGAACCCGTCGACGAACGCGTCATACAAGAACAGATCGGCGCGCCATCGATCGGCTTCGAGGAATGATCGCGCGTCGCGCACCCGAATGGCGCGAACCACCATCGCGGACGGGAAGGAGCGGAAATCCTCGGGTCGTTCGTCGCCGTGCAGCTGCACACGATCCAGCCCCAGGAGCGCAGCCCGCTCCGCCACCTCCGTCGCGCTGGCGTTCACGAAGATGCCGAACTTCAGCACGCCCGCCGGGATCGCGGCGAGCACGTCGGCCGCGGCGTCGCCGACGAATCGCTTCGACCGCGGCCACAGATTGACGCCGATGGCATCGGCGCCCGCGCGCGCGACCATGGCCGCGTCGTCGGCGGTCGTGATGCCACAGATCTTGATGAAGAACGACATGTTCGTGTTGCCCCGATCGCCTGGCTCAACCCGACGGAGCACGAAGGAGGTCGGCCAGCGCAGCTCCCGGGTCGGCCGCGCGCATCAGTGTTTCGCCCACTAGCACGGCGTCGATCCCCGCCTGCCCCAGCCGACGTACGTCCTGCGCGTCTCGGATGCCGGACTCGGCGACGATCACCCGATCCGCCGGAATCGCATCGCGCAGTCGAACGGCCAAATCGCGATCCATCGTGAACGTGCGCAGATCCCGATGATTGACCCCGATGATCGGCGCGCCCAAATTCACGGCCCGCGCCACCTCGGCCGCGTCATGCGTTTCCACCAGGGCCTGCACGCCCCACCGCCCGCACGCGGC
>PMNO01000040.1:0-5002 GCA_003161835.1 Myxococcales bacterium
TCGCGCGAGGCCATCACGTCCTCGATCTGGACGACGCACCGAGAAGATCGACCCACCGTGACCACGCCCGACGCCGGCAAGGGCTGCGACCAAAAGACCTCCAGGGACATGACCAACAGATGGAATCCCTGATTTTCCCCACCGAAACTGTCGCTGTCGTCCGTAATCGTTGTTTCTGTAATCACGGCAGCGCCCCTAGTTTCCGGCGGTNNCCTACGTCCCACACTACCGACCGGCCTTCCAACGGGTCCAGTCGATGGCATAGCCCTTGCTGTGGTCCAGTTCGGCCCTTGATGAGATCCAGGGATCCGCACCTGACGAGGCTTTTGCCGTGATGCTCGAAGTAACGAGGGACGTTCCCCATGGAGGCGGGTGGTTCGGCCGCGTCCGGGGAGTCGCTGGTGGTCCGGGCGCCCGATGGCATCACGGATGGNNGATGTCCGGGTTCCTGCAAAGTTGAAATGTCCGGTTCCGGCTCAGGGTCCTGGCGCGGTCGGCTTAGGTGCCAGGTCCGAGCAGCGCGGAGATGGGGTCATGGTCGGCGAAGCCGCCGAGCGGAGCGAGGGTAACCGTGACGCCGTCGAGCACTCATCGAGAATCGGACCGCGGGGCTGGGGGCTCGGCACCTCGCTCGGTATGCGCAGGTGGGCGGCCGCTACCTGCCGCTGCCGTTTGCGCTCGTTGGTGGCGTCGTTCTGGCGTTTGCGCTTGAGACGCTGCTCCTCGGAGAATCGCGCGAGGCACTCCGCGACTGCCGCGGGAATGCCGCCCCGTTCGAGCCAGCGGTGCATGGTGTCGGCGGCAGCTTTGCTTCCAGGCGAGCCTCGACGATCCGTGCCTTCTCCCGGAGTGTGAGCGTCTTGGACGCGAGGCGGGCTGCATCCCGGTGCTCGTTTGTCGCCTGAATCGCCGCCAGTGCTGCGCCCAGGCGCTTGTTCTCGACGATTTCACCTTGGGCGATACGGGCCTCGCGATCGGAGAGCGCGTAGGGCAGCAAGTGCCCGTCGTGGCGAATCTCGACGCGTCCGTCGGCGCTTTCATGGACCTCGACTTGGCGCTTGGAACCGGCAAGCGGTCGGGTGTCGCCGGTAGGCTCCACCAGATAGGTCTTTCGCTTGTAGTGAACCACCAAGTCGCGAGACATCGTACGCGTCTCGCGCCAGCGGAAGACGTCGCCGAGTAGACGGTCATCCTGGACCGAGCGGTGCACATCGTGCGGATTGCGCGGCGCTCTGCCAAAGCGGCGATTGAAAGCCTCGATGAACTTCGGCAAGAACGCGTTGCCGTCGTCGACATTGCAGACGCCCTGCAGCCTCAACTCCTTCACCAGGCGGTCCTGCAGCGTGCGATTCATCCGCTCGACGCGGCCCTTGGCCTGCGGTGTGTTGGCGCAGATGATGTCGATGTTGAGCACGCCCAGCGCGCGGCCGAACTGGGTAACGCCGCCAGCACGGCCGCTGGCGCCTTCTTGGTTGACCCGGAAGATGCTGTGCTTGTCGCTGTATGTTGCCGCGCAAGCTGGATGATGGGTTTGCGATCCGGGTGGATGATGGCCATCGCCCGGGTGCAAGGCGGGGTGTCACGACGACGATGGCCATGGGCGAGTTGGATCAGAAGTCAGAATCGGGGGCGTTTGGATCACCTGATGGGATGAAGTCGCGGGACAGGGTGTGATCGCCGCGGAGGGCGCGAAGGTTGGCCATGCTGTCACCGTGGGCATTCCAAATGGCGGTGATGGCACGTTCGAAGATGTCGACGAGTGTCAGTGCGTAGCCGGCGTCGAGGGGAGGCAAGTGAATCTGGGCGTGGGGACGACGAGGGTTCATGCGGCCTCCCGTTGTTCGAGTTCGATGACCTTGGAGATCACGTCGCGTTCCACCAGTTTTCGTTTTTTGCGAGCGGCGTCGCGGAGGGCGGCGATGGCGATTCGGTCGGTGTCGCGCAGGGAGCCGGAAGCGGCCTCGTGAAGCATGCCCAGGGCATCGGCGGTGAAGACGGCCCGGTCGCAGCCGGCTTTGGCGAGACGAGCACGGACGTAGTCGGCGGTGTCCTCGGGGGTGGATGCCGCCAGCGAGAAGCGACGGTGAATCCGTGAGTACAGAGAGCGATTCCGGCGGAGGGCAAGACGATCTTCGAGTTCTGGCAGACCGACGAGGATCAGGGAGAGCAGGGCGCGGCTGTCCCACTGGTAGTTGAGCAGGATGTGCAGATGGTCGAGCATGTCCTGGTGCAGGAGATGGGCCTCGTCGAGAAGGAAGACGGGGTGGAGCCGATCGCGACCGAGGTCTTCGACGTGGGAGGAGACAGCGAAAAAGATCGCGGCCGCCGAGGCAGATGGCGATATGCCGAGTGCGAGACAGAGCTGCCGGTAGAAGTCGCGGCGGCCAAGCGTGGCGTTGTGGCAGTAGGTCAGACGAAAGCCAGCCTGGGGCAGGCGGTGTTTGAGCGCCCGCAGTACGCAGGTTTTTCCGACGCCGGGCTCTCCTGTGAGGAGCACGGATGCACGCTCCTCAAGGGATTCTTGGAGCTCGTGGACGAGTTCTTCCTTCGACGGCGGGAGCCACAAATCCGCGTCTGCGATCTCCTTTGAAAAGGGGACGGCGTCGAGAGAAAAGTGAGACAGGTAAGCGGGGGTCATGGCGTGTTCTCCTCGGGGTTGGGTTTGCGACCGACGGCCTGGTCGAGCAGGACCGTTGGCGGGTCGAAGCGGACAATGTTGTTCGGGACGGCAGAGGCGGCGGCAGGCCCGCGACGCGGGGGGCGCTTGCGGTGGGCGTTACCGACGGGGTTGACGGGACGCAGGGTCAAGGTTTTCCCTTCGTGTTCGATCCAGGGGGCTTCATCCCCGTCGACGAGACAGCGGGCCACGGTGACGAGGCGCCCGGCGAGGAATCCCTGATCCAGCTCCCAGTCGGAGCCATCCATGGGCAAGGTGCTGTCGCGTCGGACCCGGCGCCTCACGCGGACCGTGAGCGCGTGGCGGAGCAGCTTCTCGTCGAAGCGATCGGGTGCCCGCTCGGCGGTCTCGTACACCACGCCGGGAGCCCGGCCCATCAGGGATGCGTGGGGGACCTTGTGATAGTGCTCGTCGAGGAAGGCCCACAAGCGCACGTTGATGTCGTGCAGAGACGAGAGCGTCCCCAGAAAGTCGAGACATCCATCGCGCAAGGTCCGCCAGAAGCGTTCCATCTTTCCGCGCGCCGGCGCATCGTACGGGCGCGCGTGCAGGAGCGACACGTCCATCCGCGCGCACGCCACCGACAGATTGTCGCCCCGGTAGGTCGACCCATTGTCGAGGTAAAGCCCGTCGGGCAAACCGTGTCGGCGAATCGCTCGCACAAACAGGCCCAGCATGTCGACCTCGCGCTCGGTGTGATGCGCCTCCAGCGCGATCACGAAGCGCGAAGCGTCGTCCAGAAGGCCGTGCACCCGCACCGGCTTCTTGATCCCGTCGACGATGATCGCCGGCCCGTAGCACACGTCCCCATGCCACAGCGCGCCCGGCCGTTCGGCTTCCCAGCGGAGCCGTGTTTTTGGTCCTGCCCCGTCGCGCAGGGGAATACGATCAAGACCGTGCTCGGTGAAAAGGCGGCGGACGGTGGCCGCCGACACGGCATCCTTGCCCAGCCGGCCGTCGCCAACGAGCGTTCGCAAAATCACCGGCACCGACGCTGACGGATGCTCCCGACGGATGTCGCACAGAAGCTTCCGCTGCTCTTCGGTCAGGTCCTGCGCGCGTCCCGCGTCGCTGCGTCGCTCCGGCCGCAGTGCGGCCGTTCCTCCTTTTTGGTAGGCGTAGTACCACCGTTCCAGCGTCGATACGGAGTACTGCCGCGTACCGTGTGCCTTCGGTGGTCGGTAGCGCGTCGCCGCTAGCGCCACCAGCGATTCGCGCAGCTCTCCGTGGTCCAGTTCCTGTCGGGTCAGTGCTCCCACGATTTCGCCGCGGAAGATCGCAATCTCCTCGGCGTGGTCCTTGGGCGTGAGGGTATCGAGGTCGGGCATGTCGGTCCTTTCCGCCACCGCGTCATGCAGGTGGTACCGACTCCAATGCCCGTAAACGGTGACCGGCGGCAGAGATCATCTCGGGTGGGCAATCACCGCCGTGTCTCGCGACCGACAATGGCCATCACCAAACCAGCGCCGCTCCCACGAACGCGCGCGCGGTGATTTCGTTGGCCGGCGTTGTCGGTGGCGCGTATGCCGCCAGCGTCGTCGCGGCGCGCTCAGCCACTTGTCGCGCCGTGAAATCGGTCGGTGAGGCACGCACGCTTGGAAAAAGGCGGCCCGTCCTGACCGCCGTCACCCACCGTCGCAATGTGGCCCATCCCTCGTCCGCCCTCTTCCCCATGATTTTCCAGGGGCTGGTCCGCGCCCTGACCGCGCACGCCGAAAGTCGCGCGACGCCAAAAAGCGCCAGCGCCCATCCGATCGCCGACGCCGTGTACAGCCGATGTGATCGCGTTTCTTGCGGGGCCACCGTCATGCTCGCGCCGCATCGGCACAGGTATCGTCGTACCAGCACAATCACCAGCGCCGGTCGCTCGCCGGGTACCAGGGGGCCACGCTGTTGACGGTCCCTCCGGCCATGTCCCCGGATCCCCAGACCACGTCCCGCCGGTCGTCCCGGCTCTCCACAAATCGGGCAAATCGCCGGTCGCAACGCCTCGACCGACGGCAGCGCCTCCAGCCACCGCTTGACGCTAATGCCACTTCGGATGATTGATCGGGGTGCCCTGGCTTCCCTCATTCGTTAGTCGGGGCATCGACCCGGGGGGCGTTGCCGCGCCCTCCGGGTCACCTACTACGCCGCCACTCCTGCCGCCTGCTCCGCCTCCTGGCCCGCCGGATTACACGTCCCCGTCGCCCGACGCCAGGCCCGGGTCCCCGATGGCGATGATGGCTATCGCCACCTTGTCCCCATCACCCATCCGGACCACTTGTGGCCATCAGGCCTCCACTACCCGTGCGCGGTAACACCCAGTCGGATCAGCTGGGTGTC
>PMNO01000040.1:5023-5322 GCA_003161835.1 Myxococcales bacterium
AACGCCTGAATTGACAACTCCCAGTCCGGAAAGGAACCGCCAACGATCGACTCGAACAGATCACGCCTGTGAAAATCCGGATCGGCCCCGTATAGTTTTACGGCCTCGTCCCACACCAGAGAACTCGCACCGATGGAGGGCCTCCAATGAAATTTCACGAACGTGGAGTGCCCGGTGGCTGCGACAAAACGAAACGTGTGGACTCCAAACCCTTCGATCATGCGGAGCGAGCGGGGAATGGCCCGATCTGACATGACCCACATCAACATGTGCATGCTTTCCGGCATCAGCGAAACAAA
>PMNO01000609.1 GCA_003161835.1 Myxococcales bacterium
GTGTTTTCGGTGATGCCCAAATCGCCGATTCCAAAGCCGAGGTTGCCGCGCGCCGCGGAAGCCGAGACGTCCGATGAGATCACGCACCTTTGTCAGCAGGTCGAGGCGGTGACGATTTTCACCGGCGGTGTTAGCCCCGAGTTCGCCAGAGGCATCACCCAGCCCCTGCGACGGGCCCTGGGTGGCCAAGGAAAGATCTACCCGGTGGCCATGTACTACTTCATCATTCGCGAGGCGTCGCTCAGACACGACAACAAGTCGGCCGCCCAGGCCTTGGTCGCGGCCCATTCTGACGGGTTTCTCCTGAAGCTTCGGGACCTTCCGGCCGTCGAGCCCGCCCCCTGACCTGAACCGTGTGAGAAACGCATCTGGGGCTACGGGGGCGAAGGCGCAAGGCGCGCGAAGCGCCCTTGTGATCCGCCAGGCAGGTCGCCTACAATGCGCACGATTGCGCTGGCAAACGAACGACCGTAAATGCAGAGACCGTCAGTGAATACTAGCGCCTTGCTTTTCGTATCCTTTCTCGTCGGTGCAACCGCGTGTGGGAGCGGTGTGACCTTGGTGGAGGGTATCCCTGTCGACGCCGCTCCAGACGCCGCCGCTGGCTCCGACGTCGATGGCGGCCAGGTCGACCGGATGATTTCGGCCGCAAATAACACTCCTAACGCGGTGGACGCTGGCGGCGCCGCGGATGGATGCGACACGGACGGGTCCGCCTCCGAAAATGTTTGTCCCGGCGACTAGGCTCAAGCTGATAGGACCCTCGATGTTGCCCTCGTCAGTTTCCCGCAAGGTCGCGGCGCGGCCCCCCTCGTTCCGACCTCGTGCGGCAGTTGTGGTGGCGCTCTTTTCGATGCTGCTGATGGGTCGCGAACTGCGCGCCCAACAGGCGGTTCCCGAGCCGGTGCTGCTGAACCCTGCCGACGTGGAGCCGCAGGTCGAGGAGTCCGATGAGGTCTCGCTCGCGGACTTGCAGCACATGGACCTCGAGCATTTTCTCAGGGCGAACGTGGACGTCGGCAACCTGACCAAGTCCGGGCTCTTGACCGCCCCGGCCTCGGTAACAACCATCACCGAGGAAGACATTCGGCTGACGCCCGCCCGCAACCTCAATGACCTCCTCGAGGTCTACGTTCCGGGGGCGAGCTGGGTCATGCACAGCGAAGGCGCGCATCCTGGAATCCGCGGGATCATCTCGGACCGGAACACGAAGTTCCTGTTGCTGGTGAACGGCAAGGTCATGAACCAGCGGGCTCACGGCGGTGTCGTCACCGAGCTTGATGACTGGGACCTCGGCGACGTGGCACAGATCGACGTCCTGCGGGGCCCCGGGTCCGTCACCTACGGGCCAGGCGCGATCGCGGGAGTGATCAGCATAAGGACCAAGAGCGCGCGCAACTTCACCGGGACTACATTGCGTTCGAGATACGTGGCCCCCTACAACTCGAACGGCCTGATGTTCGAGCATGCCTTCAAGAACGAGCGTTTCGAAGTCTATGCCTACGTGAGCCGGGTGGCCACGCCCGGTGTCATCGCCGATACCTTCCAGGTCGATCCCAACAACAACTTCGGGTACCTGTACCACAACCCGGCTTTCCCCGAGAAACCCGCTCACTACTTCGGCGACTTCAGCGGCCATCCTCAGTACAAGGCCTACCTGGACATCCGCTTCCTGAAGGAATGGACCTTGTGGGCGCGGTATACGGCGAGCGGCCAAGACGCGGGCACCTCGACGCTCGGGACCGCAAACGCAATGGATCGCTTCCCGACCGGGCTCTTGCCCGACGGTTCCCCGGTTTTCGGCCCACCCGTGGATCAGAAGGCCCTGCAGGTGCGGCAGGTAACGGCGACCCTGGCCAACGAGCACCGATTCGGCACGCTGACGCTCAAGCCGATGTTGAGTGTCTCATCGATAGATTTTCGCCGCCGCATCTGGGAGACACACGCCTTCACGGCCACCGACCCCTTGGCGATCCGCGCTGCCCTCGTGGATCCGGAGGATCTGCGCGCGTACGGGCAGAAATTCTCCGAGAGCCAGCTGTTCACGCGATTGATGGCGAACCTGCAACTCGGCCAGAATTATCGGGCCGCCGTGGGGGCGGAGTATAGCTACGACTACTACGGCCCGGCCTGGGGCGACGGGCCCCGCGACTTCCGGATGGGTGATGCCAACGACATCATCAATGGGACCGACTCGAAAGCCTACGGCTATCCCCAGTACAACGGCGTCGATCCCAGCAAGCACTGGCTCATGACATCAGGCTGGGGCTCGCACACGGGCTCGGTGCTGGGCGAGCTCAACCTGCAGTTTCACCCCGCGATCGGCCTGCTGCTCTCGGGCCGCGTGGACAGGAACAACCGGTCGCAATTTCTCTATTCGCCGCGGATGGCGGTGGTCGTGCAGCCGAACGAACGTAACGTGGTGAAGCTGATCGCTCAGCTCGCGCAACGAATGAACACCGCCGAGCAAATGCTCTACCAGGAGACCGTGAACCATACGCGGGCGGGTCCCGAGGAGATCGAGGGCATCGAGGCGAGCTATTCGGTGCTGCCATCGCAAAACCTCGTCTTGTCGGCCTCGGGCTTTTGCAATCGCCTCAAGGTCATCGGCATCAACAATGTCATAGCCGCCACGGTAGTGGTGGGAAGCCTCGACCTCTGTGGGACCGAATTGGAGGCCGCCTATTCCAGCAAGCGCTGGCGCTGGGGAGTGAGCCATTCGTTCGTGAAGCAGCTGAGCTGGCGCCTGGGGCCAGGGTCGACGCAAAGCGGGATCAGCTACGCGGACGTCAACCAGCCCACGCGCGAAGATCCCAACATCATCATACGAGGCTACGGCAACGACCTGGCCAATTGGGCCAACAACGCCACCAAGTTGTTTGTCCACTTTCGTTGGACGTCCTGGCTGTCGCTGCACTTCGATGGACGGGTTTTCTGGGGCGAACAGGGGGAGAAGGACGCCTTGTCCGCGCTGCAGATCGCGTCTCGGGGCAGCTCACGGGAGGCAGACATCGGGCAGTCATTGCAGGCGCTCCGGAACGCGGGCGCCTATGACTACGACGTTCGCCTGAACGCGTCCGCGCAGGTGGCGCTCTCGTCGTCGTTCACGGTGGCGGTGCACGCCATGAATCTTTGCGGGGTCTGCGGCAACAAGCGGTATGGCTACGACGCCGGATTGACCCGGGCAGCGCCCATTCGCAGCATCTTCGTCCGCGAGCCGCTGACCGTGGGTGGCACCGCCAGCTACGCTTGGTAGGGGCGCCGCCCCATCACGTGCCGCAGAAGGTTTGCTTGACGATTTCTTCGGGTTGCGGCGGTAGGGCGAGATGTTGGGCGTCCGGCTGTTCTTCGTAGGGCCGCGCGAGGATCCGCACCAGCGTTTCGAAGGGTTGAAAATCACCCCGGTTGGCGGCCGCGATCGCCTGCTCGATGCGATGGTTGCGCGGGATCACCGCTGGGTTGGCGCGCCTCATGGCCACCGCCCGCGCCTCGGGTGGGGTGCCCGGCTCGGCGAGCAACCTGCGTCGCCAGACCTCGGCCCAGCCGTGAAACGCCTCTGGCCGCTCGAAGAGAGACGCCACGTGGGAGTCGGCCGACGGATCCTCCGCGGCCCTACACAACGCCCGGAAGAACACCGTGTAGTCGACCCGGCCTGAGGCGAGGCGATCGAGGAGATCGGCCACCAGCGCTGCGTCATCACTCTCCTGCCGAATCAACCCGAGCTTGGCGCGCATCACGCGCGCATAGGCCGCCTCGAAGAGGGCTGGGAAACGTTCGAGGATCTGGGTGGCCAGATGGGCCGCTTCGTTCGGGTCGTCGGCGATCAGCGGCAACAAAGACTCGGCCAGACGGGTGCAATTCCACCGCGCGATGCGGGGCTGGTTGGCGAACGCGTAGCGGCCACGATGATCGATCGAGCTGAAGGTCTTCGCGGGACTATATTCGTCGAGGAAGGCGCAGGGTCCATAGTCGATGGTCTCGCCCGATATCGCGGTGTTGTCGGTATTCATCACGCCGTGCAAGAAGCCGACCCCCAGCCAGTGGGCGACCAGGTTTGCTTGCGCGTCGACCACGCATTCCAGCAACCGAAGCGCGGCCAGATCGGCATCCCGCGGGTCCGCGCCGCCAGCTTTGGGAAGGGGGTAGTGGCGCAAGAGCGCGTACTCGGCCAGGGTGGCCAACGCCTCACGATCGTCTCGGGCGGCGAAGAACTCGAACGTGCCGACGCGTAGGTGGCTCGCCGCCACCCGGGTGAGAACGGCGCCCGGCAGGGGCTCTTCGCGAAAGACTGGCTCGCCGGTGGTGACCGCCGCGAGAGCCCGGGTGGTGGGTATGCCCAGCGCGGCCATGGCCTCGCTGACGATGTACTCGCGCAACACCGGGCCCAGGGCGGCGCGTCCATCGCCGCCGCGGGAGAAGGGAGTTCGGCCGGCCCCCTTGAGCTGAATATCCCGGCGCGCGCCATCGGCGGACACCACTTCACCGAGGAGGATGGCGCGCCCGTCCCCGAGCTGCGGCACGAACCCGCCGAACTGGTGCCCGGCATACGCGAGCGCGATGGGCGCCGCCCCTTCGGGAATCACATTCCCCGCCAGCAGTTGAGCGCCCGAGGCCGAATCGAGCCGCGTCGGGTCGACCCCGAGCTCCGTCGCGAGCGCGTGGTTCACCTTGATGATGCGAGGGTGGCGCACCGGGGTCGGAGAAACCCGAGCGTAAAAACGTTCGGGCAGGCGCGCGTAGGTGTTGTCGAAGGGGAAGGTCATGGGCTCCATGGGATCAAGCATCGCGCGTCTGCACAATGGCACACCCCGCGCCCCGGTGCCGACGCTGAAGGTCAGCGGGCGGAATCATCCTCGACGACAGGAGGCTGATTGACATCGATCCCGTCCCGGCGAAGGTCCCCCGATGGGGCGACGGATGCCAGGGTGCCCGCGGGGTTTTCGTACCATCCCGGATCTCCGTAGCTCTGGATTGCTTCCCGAACCTTGAGGATCGTGAACATGCCGCCCATCGTTATGACGTCGTGCTTCCCCTTGCCACCCAGCATGGGCACGCTGTTCTTGGGCACGTCCATCCCCATGTCTCCCATGTCGGCCATCCCGGTTTGGCCCATGGTCATATAGCCGGGGACAACCTTGCGCAGGTGCTCGTCGAGGCCCCCGGGCGCAACGCCGATCATGTTGGGGAGCCCGTGACCCATCTGATTCATCACGTGATGGGTCATGTGACAGTGCATCGCCCAATCACCGGGTTGGTCGGCCACGAACTCGATGGTTCGCGTGCTTCCCACCGGCACCAGGACGGTGGTTTCGGGCCACTGCGCCGATTCCGCTATCTCTCCGCCATCCGTCTCGGTGATCCGAAACCGATACCCATGCAGATGGATCGGATGGTGATCCATCGGGCTGAGGTTGCCCATACGAATGCGCACCCGCTGGCCCGTGCGCACGACGAGCGGCGCGGTTCCCGGGAACGCGCGCGCGTTCATGGTCAGCATGTTGAACTCGGTCATCTCGTTCGGATTGGGGCGCCTGGCGCCAGGATCGATCCTCCATTCGTGCAGCAGGATCGCGAAATCACGATCGACGCGACGTCGCGCCTGTCGGGGGTGGATCACGAAGAGTCCCGTCAGGCCGAGCGCGATCTGCGTCATCTCATCGTGGTGGGAGTGGTACATGCACGTGCCGCTCTGCCGCAACGTGAACTCGTACTTGAAGGTCTCGCCGGGTTGGATCGCCTTCTGGGTGAGCCCACCCACCCCGTCCATTCCATTTGGAAGCAAGACCCCGTGCCAGTGGGCGGTGGTCGGAGCTGGCAGACGATTCGTGACGTAGATGCGTATTCGATCCCCCTCGACGGCCTCGATCAGGGGACCGTGAACGCGGCCGTTGTAGCCCCAACATTTCACCTTGAGACCGGGCGCCAGTTCGTGGTCGACTTCTTCCGCCACCAGGTGGAAGACCTTCACACCGTTCACGATCCTCCAGGGCAGCTTGGCGCCGTTTGGAACCGTGACCGGCAGATAGTCGTGTCCAGGGCGACCTGGGGGCATCTCGCCTCGATCTGAACGGGATTTCGAGCTTGCCGGTTGCGTTCCCGCGAGCAACGCCCCGCCGGTCGCGCCGGCAAAAAGAACCATCCGCCGCGAGACACGGAGCGACGGACTTTGCGCGGCCAGANNTGCCGACCAAGGGCTGCCTCCTATCGAGCGCGCCAGCTCGGCGCGGGCACTCCAGTAGTCGCGCAAGGCCTCGATGTACCCGCGGCGCGCGTCGATTTCGCCCTGCTTGGCGGCCAGCAGGTGAAACACGCTGACGAACATCCCGTTGTAGTGCAAGAGGGTCTCGTCCGCGACGCGCTTTCTCAGCGGAACGATCGTGTCCCGATAGTGCAGGACCGCCTGTCGGCCGGCCCGCAGGCGCATCTCCGCCACGCGCACCTCCGACCGCGCATCGATCGCGATACCCGATAGCTTCCGTTCTTGCTCCCGGGTCTGGGCTTCCAGGCGCGCAATGACCGCCTGTCGTTGATCGAATATCGGAAGCTCAATCACCAGGTTCGGGCCCAAGAGAATTGGGCCATTGGGGTCGCGGTGCATGTCCACGCCGACATCTATGCGACCGAACATTCGGCTCGTCCGCGCCAGGCCCACCGCCTTGCTGAGCAACGCCACCTGCCGTTGCGCCACCGCCACGTCGAGGCGCTGGCGCATGGCGACGGACTCGAGATGTTCGAGATTGGGCTCTGACTCCGGCAACGGAGGCAACTCCTCGGCCAGACGCCAGGTCGTCGTCTCTCCCCAGAGCCCCAGGAGGCGATTGATACGCTCGCGCGCCTCCAGAAGCTGTATCTCGTCGCGCACCAGCTCCAACTTGGTCTGTTNNACGAATTCCTTCTCCACCTCCGCGGCGATCTGCAAGGCCCGATTGGCGACGCGCAGGGTGTCCGATTGGAATTGATCCCGCGCGATCTCCTTGCGCAGCGGCAGAACGAAAAGATCCAGGAAGTCCTGGACCAGGGACAGGCGCAGCTCGTCGTTGGCGCCCGACGTGACGCGAAAACCCAGCTCGGCGCCAAAACTAGGGTTCTTCAGCAGGCCGGCCTGCACCATGTCGGCCTGCGAGATCCCAAGGTCTTCGTATGACTGCTGCAGATCGGGGTTATTGACCAGGGCAATCTCGACGGCTCGTTCGCGGGTCAGACCTTGTGCCGACACCCGTCGAACCCAGTCGGCCACCTGGGCGTCATCGGGAGGTCCCTTCTCCCACCCGGTCTTGTGTCCCGTGCGATCTCGGACCAGCGCCGCCACCTGATCGTGCCCGCGCTCCGGCGATACGCTGGCGCAGGCCACACCGAGGGCGGCGGCCAATCCGATGCCGATCCCGATGCCAAGGCCAAGGCTTCCGACTCGATTCATTTCTTACCTTCCGCCGGCTCCTTGGGCACCAGCTTCATTCCGCACTTCGGGCACCGGCCTGGCTTATCGGAAATCACCTCGGGATGCATGGGGCAGGTGTAGATGGTGGCTGGTTGCTTGCCGGTCTTTCCGTCGGCGGCGGCCTCGCCAGTGGCTTGGGAAGCAACTGGCGGTGTTTCGGGGCTCGGGCTCAGCGCCGCCACGCGCAACGGCGCGGCCTCCGGCGCCGTGGGGTTCGATGGATCGAGCGCGACCGGGCGCGACTTCGGCGCGCTGGCACAACCCCAGGACGGGGTCGCAAGAACGGCGGCCGCGAAAACCATTGCTGTGCCGATTCGTGAACAGTTGACAGTGCCCATGGGTATCTCCTTGATTATTGGTTTTGGTTGAATAGCTGGCCGTACCTGCTCGACCGAGCGCATCGGCAAAACTCCGCGCGCCCCTCGCCAGCAGCCGCTCAGACCCGCGCTCTGCGCAGTCGGAGCGCGTTCGCGATCACGGAGACCGAACTGAAGGTCATGGCCGTGGCGGCCATGATCGGGGTGAGCAGGATGCCGAGGAGCGGATACAGCGCACCGGCCGCGATGGGAATGCCGAGGCTGTTGTAGACAAACGCGAAGAAGAGGTTCTGTTTGATGTTCGCCAGGGTGGCCCGGCTGAGCCGCCGCGCGCGCACGATACCCCGCAGATCCCCCTTCACCAGTGTCACGCCCGCGCTCTGCATCGCCACATCGGTACCGGTACCCATCGCGATGCCCACCTGCGCCTGGGCCAGCGCCGGGGCATCGTTGATGCCNNGGGAGCACCTCGGCCCGCACCTCGTCGATCCCCAGTTTCCTGGCCACCGCTTCCGCCGTGGCCCGGCTGTCACCGGTGAGCATCACCACCCGAAGGCCCTCGGCGCGCAGTTGCCGCAGGGCTTCGACGGTGGTCTCCTTGATGGGATCCGCCACGCCCACCAGGCCCACCAGCTCCCCGTCGACCACGACATACATCACCGTCTGTCCGTCGGAGCGAAGCGCGTCGGCCCGAGCAGCGGCGGCGCCGGGCTCCACGTGCAGGTCCGCGAGCAGCGTCGCGTTGCCGAGCGCGACGCGGCGTCCATCCACCTCGCCCTGCACCCCCTTGCCGGTGAGGGATTCGAATGAGCCCGCGCTGACCGCCTGAATGCCGCGCTCGGCGGCTCCTTTGACGATTGCGGCGCCGAGCGGGTGCTCGCTCCCCTTCTCGAGCGCGGCGGCAAGGCGCAGGATCTCCGTCTCGTCCATCTTTCCAAGCCGCTCGACCGACACGAGCTTCGGCTTGCCCTCGGTGAGAGTTCCCGTCTTGTCGACGACCAAGGTATCGACCTTGCGCAGGTTCTCGATCGCGTCGGCGCTCTTGAACAAGACGCCCAGGGTCGCCCCTTTTCCCGTCGCGACCATGATGGACATGGGGGTGGCCAAACCGAGTGCACAGGGGCAGGCGATGATGAGCACCGCCACCGCGTTCACGATTGCGTGCGCGAATCGTGGCTGTGGGCCGAGGCCCACCCAGATGCCGAAGGTCGCCACGGCAATGGCGATCACCGCCGGCACGAAGATGCCGGCGACGCGGTCGGCGAGCGTCTGGATCGGCGCCCGGCTACGCTGGGCATCGGCGACCATCCTGACGATCTGAGCGAGGAGGGTTTGCGCGCCGATCCGGTCCGCCTTCACGATCAAGGTGCCCGTCCCGTTGACGGTTGCCCCGATGACGGTGGCACCGGGTTCCTTTGCGACCGGCATCGGCTCGCCCGTCATCATCGACTCATCCACCGAGCTGCGCCCTTGCAGCACCGTGCCGTCGACCGGCACCTTTTCGCCCGGACGCACCCGGAGGTTGTCACCGATACCGACGTTCGAGAGCAGGACGTCTTCCTCGGTGCCGTCCGGGCGGACGCGGCGGGCTTGCTTGGGTGCCAGGCCGAGGAGAGCCCGGATGGCGGCCCCCGTGCGGCCTCGCGCACCTAGTTCCAAGACCTGGCCGAGCAAGACCAACGTGACGATCGCCGCCGCCGCCTCGAAGTAGACGCCGACGTGACCGTGCTCGTCCCTAAATGAGAGGGGAAAGAGGCGCGGGAACACCACGGCGGGAAGGCTGTACCCGTACGCAACAGCCACCCCGAGGCCGATGAGGGTGAACATGTTCAAGCTTCTGCGCCGAACCGAGTCGATCGCGCGGACGAAGAACGGCCACCCACCCCAGATCACGACCGGCGTCGCAAGGCCGAGCTCGATCCAGGGCCGCGCACCACTCCCCGCCAATTGCCGCACTGAGCGGATGGGAGCCATGTGCGCCATTGCCAGCAAAACTAGCGGCACCGTCAGGGCGACGCCCGCCCAAAGACGCCGGCGCATGCTGATGAGCTCCGGGTTCTCTGGCTCGTCCAGCGTGGCGACCCTGGGTTCGAGCGCCATCCCGCAAATGGGACAGCTCCCCGGCCCCGCGCGCACGATCTGCGGGTGCATCGGGCACGTCCAGTCGGGAGTTCCCGATGATGGCGCCGGGGTCGCGACCGGTGCTGGTTCCTCGGGATCCACCTTCTTTGCGTATCGGCGCGGATCCTGATTGAACCGATTGAGGCAGCTCGGGCCGCAAAAGACGTAGGTCTCGCCTTCGAATGTCGCGCGCAAGGGAGCGTCGGCGGGGACCGTCATGCCGCAGACGGGATCCTCGGCGACGGCGGATGGGGCGCCGGCGCCAGGGCCAACATTGTGATGTGACCTCGGCTCGTTGGCAGACATGGCGTTCTTTTTTTCTGACCCGCGCGCCCATCGGGAAGGCTGTGACTTCCCAGGGGCACACGCGGAAGGGATCACAATACACCCCCTCACCCTCCACTTGCGCGACTTGCGCGTCCCCCGAACCGTTCTTATGTCCGAGCGTGATGCTCGTGGTTCTGGCCGGAGAGAGTGTTCGATGTTGATCAAAATGTTGCTGAGATCCGTGGTGATTGCCCTGTTGCTGGTCGCTCCCGCCGCGCCGCTGGCCGCGGCGGATCTGCGGATCGACATCATTCACCGGGACGGGCCGCGAGAGCCTCCCCCTCCGGTGCGGGTGGAGAGCAGTCGGCCGCGGCACGGCTACGTTTGGGTGGCCGGCTACTACACCTGGCGCCACGGTCACTATGTCTGGAGATCGGGACACTACGCGCGCCAGCGTCGTGGGTATGATTGGACGGAGGGAAAGTGGGACCGGCACGACGACCACTACGACTGGCACCGCGGGGAATGGCATCCTCATCGGTGAGGGGACAATGTTGGCGCCCGCACACGAGATACTTCCCTATCAGCCGCCTCGGGAGCTGAGCGCGAACCTGTGGCAGATCCAGGGTTCGCTCAAGTTCGCGGTTCCGCGCAACATGACCGCGTGGCGCGCGCCCGACGGCCGTTTGGTTCTCTACAGCGTCGTTGCCATGCATGAAGAGGGCATGCGCGCGCTCGAATCCTGGGGCAAACCCAGCTTCATGGTGATCCCCCACAAGCGACACCACATGGATGCGCCCTTCTACAAGGCCCGCTATCCCCACATTCGAACCCTGGCGCAGACAGACGACGCAGCCAACGGTGTCGAAATCGACGGCCGTCTGGGGGAGTTGACGTCGCTCGGCGTGCGCGGCGAGCTGATCCCCGGGGCGAGCTACAGTGACGTTGCCTTGGACGTGCCGGTGCCCGGAGGCCGTGCCCTGTGCGTGTGCGANNAAGGCGCGAGAAGTGGTCGACCGCGCGCAGGTGCGCGGCTGGCTCGTCGAGCAGTCGCGACGAGATGACCTATCGATGCTGTTGTTCGGGCACGGCGAGCCGATTCTCAGCCAGGTGCCAGCCGCTCTCGCCTTGGCGGCGCGGCAGATCTGATCCGCGTCACTTCAGAGCCGCCGCCAGCGCCTTCCGCCCTTTGTGCAGCCTCGACCAGACTGTGCCCTCGGGAATGGCCAGGATCCTCGCGATCTCGCCGTGGGTCAGGCCGTCGATGGAGAACAGCGCCACGACCATGCGCTGCTCCGCCGGCAANNAGGGTCGCCGCCGGCGGGCGCAAGGTCGACTGGAGCGTCCGCCGGAGGTGGATTCCGCGCGCGCAAGCGCAACGCGGTCCTCATCGCCACGCGATAGATCCAGGTCCCGAGCAGCGCCTCACCCCGAAAAGTGGGGAGCGCCTTGTACACCTCGAGGAAGGTCTCCTGCAGAGCATCCTCGGCCAGCGCCGAGCTGGCGCACAGCCGAAGGCACAGACCCAAGACCGGCCCGCGATGTGCTTCGAAGATCTCGTCGAACAGAGCGCTGCGCTCATTCCCGGCCGCCGAGCGATAGCGCGCGAGGATGGGGTCGCCGACACGCGAGGGAACCATCAGTGCATCTCCGCGAGCTCGCGGGCGATCTGGCGCGTGCGGCGACGCTGCAAGATGATCGCGTAGATCACGCCCGCGAAGCAAAGGATCCCCATGAGCAGCACCGCACCGCCCCCGCGATCGCCCTGCGCGAGCTTACCGGCAGCGGACAGAACCCGCAGCAGGGTGATGACGAGATACACCGGCAGCCAACGGTTGAAGTGCCGCGAGGTTTTGAGGCTGGCCTCGAGCGCCCGTCGCTGCGCCGCGACGGGATCAGGTTCGGTCAGCATGCGACGCAAGCGACGAATCCTGATGAAGACCCCGCAGCCGATCACCAGCATGGTGACCACGAAGCTAAAGGTGAGACTCCGCCACGAAGGCGGCTGCCCCGTGAAAAGCCAGGAAAGCGCGGCAAACAAGCTCAGCACTCCAATTATCCAGCCGGCCATCACGATAGGCACGCGATGTGCGCGCCTCAACCCCTTGCGGAAGTCCTCTCGCAGGCGCACCCAATCCGGGCCGCCGGCGACAGCCCCCAGCCGGGCGTCCACCCGCGCCGATCGAGCCTCGTACTCGCGGCACGAATCACACGCGGCGAGGTGCGCCTCGAGGACCGGGATTGCGCTTGCGGACAGCGCGCCCCGGGCCCGCATGTCCAGCGCCGTCTCGAACGCGCTGCATTCGGGTTTGTCCCCCCACTCATCCGGATCGAAAGGATCGAATGCTTCGGCCATGTAGCTTGGTGGAGCTTACCGGACAGAACCTTCACGCCCCACGGATGATTTCATCAGCATGGAACCTGCGCAGCCAGATGGTGGCCGTTCCCGGTTGGCCCATGATGGAATTGTAGCCGATCTGCACTTCTTGTTCTTGGCCCGGCGGGCTCTGTGCCAGAAGGCCCGTGTGATGCGGTAGCCGCGCTCCGCAATGTGTACTACCATGGTAGGAACATGGCGACCACGCGATCAGGCAAGACAGTCAAGGTCAGCATCTCCATCGACAAAGGCGACTTGGCGGTCCTTAGGCGTCGAGCTCGTGAGTCCCATCGAGGCAACCTTTCCGCCGCGTTTTCAGAGGCCGCTCGATTGATTCGACAGCGCGCCGCCCGCACGCGGCTCATCGACATGCTCGGCGGCCCGACGTTGACGGCCAGCGCGGCGGGAACGGTAGACGCCGAGCAGGCCGGACATCCCGACTTGCCGAAGAAGGCCCGGCGAGCACGCGCGGCGTGACGGGGTTGACCTTCGACACGGGCGCTTTGATCGCCCTCGAGCGGCGCAAGCTCAGGATGCGCCAGGTCCTCGAGCGCGCGCAGGAGCGCGACCAGGTGATCACCGTTCCCGCCGATGTCGTCGCCGAGTGGTGGTGCGGGCCCACGGACCTTCGGAAGGCCATTCTCGACTCCGTTGATGTCGAACCCCTCACGCTGCGCCTCGCCCAGATCCCCGGTGAGGCCATGGCCGTGGTGCCTGGAGCAACCCTCGTTGACGCCATCGTCATGGCCTCGGCTGCGTCCCGTGGCGACATCATCTACTCGAGCGACCTGCACGACCTCGAGCGACTCCGCCGCATATTTCCGAGCGTCAGAATCCTCGGGACATAGGGGCCGACTCCCGTCCAGCCCGGCCTGCCCCTCGATGGGCGCTCAACGCTTGTCTTCGAGAGGCTGTCGATGGGTGAGGCCAAACTCGCCCAGGCGCGAGACCAGCGTTCGGCGCGGCATGCCCAGCTGCCGCGCTGCCTCGCTCTGATTGCCCCTGTTCCAGGAGGGACGCGCGCTGATGGCGGAGGGGAGAATCCCCGAAGCCTGCCTGAAATTGGAAGAGAGCCAGCGTATCGATCCCGGCGGCGGAACGCTCCTGAACCTTGCCCTTTGTCACGAGAAAGAGGGCCGGTTGGCACGTGCCTGGAGCGAGTTCAAGGAGGCCGAGCTCGTGGCACGCGGCGACAGCAGACGGGCCGCGGAGGTCGAAGCCGCGAACCACGTCCACGCTCTGGAGCCGCGCCTTTCGCGGTTGACCATCGTGGTGCCGGCCGCCACCCAGGTGGAGGGCCTGGTGATCGAGCGCGACGGACGCGAGGTGGGCCGGGGGGCCTGGTCGACCGCGGTTCCCATCGACGGTGGCGAGCACGTGGTGCGGGCGACCGCGCTCGGAAGAGAGCCGTTCGTCACGACCGTCGTCATCGCCCCGGAGTCCGATGCACGCACCGTCGAGATCCCCGTCCTGGCGACGCCGATCGTGGTGGTGGCCTCGCCCCGGGTCTCCTCGCCGCAGATTGCCACGGCGCCGGTCGAGCCGCTGCTCACGCCCGCACGTCTACACCATGCGGGGATCGGCGCGGCCGGCGTGGGGGTGGTCCTGCTGGGCGCGGCGGGCTACGCGCTGGCGACGGCGGTCAGCGCGAAGAACGCCGCGAATGGTCACTGCTTCACGGACGGCTGCGATGACTTCGGTGTGCAGAAACACAACGACGCCGCCTTCCGCGGAAACCTGGCCACGGTCCTCGGCATCAGCGGGGCGGTGCTGATCGGGGCCGGCACCACGTTGTTCTTTCTGGGACGTCGAGCGAGCGCGTCGCAACGGCAAGCGCAAACACAACGCACGACGCGATTCATGGTGGCTGGGGCGCCCGGCGCCTTTTTTGGTGGAATCGAGGGAGGTTTCTGATGACACACGGACGCGAGCGTTCTCGAAGCAACCGGCGCGCGCTCATTCTGACGTTGTCGTTGGCCACGCTCGGGGCAATACCCGGCGCAGGATGCAATTCCATTTTCGGCATCCACAAGGAAAAGCCGCGACCGATCTGCGTCGACCCCAAGATGATCGACGACATGGAGGACGGCGAAGGCTGGATCTGCGAATCCGACGGTCGGAAGGGAGACTGGTACACCGACAGGGACGATACCGGCGGGACCGTGACACCGGGAAGAGACATGTCTTTCCAACCGCAAATGATCCCGGGAGGGCGAGGTACGAGCCAATATTCCGCTCGCTTCTTCGGCTCCGGTTTTACCGGGTGGGGCGCAATCATGGGATTGAACCTGAACAGCCAGGGCAGCGAGGGATTCGGGAGGAAGCCCTGGGACGCGAGCGTGGCGACCGGGATCAGGTTCTGGATGAAGAGCGACGTGCNNAGAGTCGGCCGTGCGTGGGGGGAGCTGTGAGGATACCCAACCGGTCTATGGCTGCCCCAACCACTCCTATTTCCCAATCACGGCCCCCAGCTCCAACTGGGCTTCGTACGTCTTGCCGTTCGCCGCCCTCAAGCAGATGAGCGGCTCCGCAACTTGGAATCCAAGCCGGCTCATTGGCATTCAGTTCAAAGTAGGGCCCGGATCCCCATTCGATGTATGGGTAGATGACATCAGCTTCTACAAGGAATGCATCACATCCCTTTGTCCGACGTGCGCCGACCCGGCATTCCCGCAGGCCTGTCCGGCCCGCGGTCGCTATCCCGCGTCTTGCGTGGCCGCTGGGACCGATTGCGCGGT
>PMNO01000055.1 GCA_003161835.1 Myxococcales bacterium
ACGATCACCACCACGTCGCCGGGATGGATCTGGTCGCCCGTGATCGCGTCGCAGGCCGCCTCCTGCGACTGGAAGACCCGCGCCGGCCCCTCGAACTTCCAGCTCGATTCGTCGACGCCGGCGGTCTTCACGANNGGGGCGGCCAGGGTGCGCTGGCGTGCCTCGGCGGTCGCGCTCGGGCGGTGGATGTCGTTGGCGTCGATCGCGGCGCCCAGGCTGGCGCCGTGGACGGTCTTCACATCACGGTGGATGAGGCCGGCGTTGTCGAGCTGGCCCAGGATCGTGAAGATGCCGCCGGCACGGTGCACGTCCTCGACGTGGTACGACGACGATGGCGCGACCTTGCAGATGTTGGGGACGCGGCGCGAGAGCCGATCGATGTCGGCCATTGTGAACTTGACCCCCGCCTCGTGGGCGATGGCCAGNNGGGAGCACGCCGGCGTCGCCGCCGACGTAGTGCTGCTTGGCCAGCTCGACGATCCGCTGGCCCGCCGCCTGGAAAAGCTCCCAGCGGCGCGCGTGGGTGGCGAGCAGGGTGCCGTTCCCCGGCAGCGCCAGCCCGAGCGCCTCGTTGAGGCAGTTCATGCTGTTGGCGGTGAACATCCCGGAGCACGATCCGCACGTCGGGCAGGCGGAGCGCTCCATCTCGCCCAGCTCCGCGTCACTGACCTTGGCGTCGCTGGAGGCGATCATCGAATCGATGAGGTCGAGCTTGCGCACCACCGGCTTGCCGTCGCGGCCGTGCGTGCCCACCATCTTGCCGGCCTCCATCGGCCCTCCCGAAACGAAGATGGTGGGGATGTTGAGGCGCATCGCGGCCATCAGCATGCCCGGCGTGATCTTGTCGCAGTTCGAGATGCAGACCAGCGCGTCGGCGCAGTGCGCGTTCACCATGTACTCGACGCTGTCGGCGATGAGGTCGCGGCTCGGCAGCGAGTAGAGCATCCCGCCGTGCCCCATCGCGATGCCGTCGTCGATCGCGATGGTGTTGAACTCGACGCCCCAGCCGCCAGCCGCGTCGACGACCGTCTTCACGCGCTGGCCGACGTCGTGCAGGTGGACGTGGCCCGGGACGAACTGGGTGAAGCTGTTGGCGATGGCGACGATCGGCTTGTCGAAATCGGCGTCAGTCATCCCGGTGGCGCGCCAGAGCGAGCGCGCCCCCGCCATGTTGCGTCCGTGCGTCGAGGTGCGGCTGCGGTATCCGGTCTTGTGCATGCCTCCACTCTCCCCGACCCGCCGCGGATCGTCCAGCGGCTTGTCACGGGCTCCCGCCGAGCCCACCCCGGCAGCGATGAACCCGGCCCCGGCCGCCGGCGGTGCGTTCGACGTCGATGGCGCGTCGAATGGCACATTGGCCTATTTCAGATCGACCTTCTGAACGCCCCAGTAGCCACTCGTCAGAAACAGTGTGTCACCCTGGCGCGAGACGCCGTTGGCCCACCAGCCGAGGGTCCGCGCGAACTGGCGGAACTGGGGTGGCTGTCCCTCGATGAGCTGGTAGATGTCGACCCCGGCGTACCCCCAGCCGGACTGGACGACGGCGCGATCGCCTTGCACGTCGAGTAGATAGCCCCATCCCTTGCTGCTGGTCGATACGTGGTCGACGGGCCGAGCCGGATCGCTGAGATCGAGCGCGTGCAGTTGGGTTCTCGCGTAGTACACGCCCGTGCTGGGATCCACGGAGTGCTGGGCGGACATGTACGCCACCTTGCCGCGCACGAAGGTCGAGCCCACCCAGTTGTCGATGGTCGTGGTTGAGACCAGCTCCGCGGTGCCGCCGCTGACGCGCAGAACGTTGAAGTCGGCGTCGGTCAGATCGCCGTTCCATCGATAGTCGATGGTGTAGAGCAGATTGGGATCGTCGGCCGCGCCGCCCACGATCAGTCCGGGCACGTTGATCTTGGCCGCGATCCTCGGATGGGCACGGTCAGCGAGATCGATCCGATCGGCGTAGTAGCGGACCGTGGCGCCGCTGCCGCTGCCGCCCCCGCCGCCATCGGCCTTCGCGGCTTCCCACTCGTAGTGGCCGGTGTAAAGGACGTTGCCCGCCACCGCCTGCATATTGCCCCACCAGGCCCGGGCATCCTTGACGATGTTCACCGACGCCAGCGTCGGGGCATCGGGAGCGGCCAGATCGGCGATCCACAGGGCGCTGTTGGCGTCGACGGTGGTCCCATTGCCGTCGAGTACCGGCTCCCACCGCCGAAAGGCGAGTGCGCTGCCCTCGACCTGTACGACCTCGTTGCCCCAGAACCAATCACCCGTGCCGCAGCCACCCCAGCCCCAGCCGTACCAGCCCCAGATGTCCATGGGCAGACGAACCTTGCCGCGCAGCCGAATCCCGTTCGAAAGATCCACGATCTGCACCTGTTGNNCACGTTGGTCACCACGTAGGCGAGGCTCCCGTTCAGGAAGACCTGCGCGTTCACGCCCTCGACCCGCAGGGTGGGGATGTTGCCGGAGTCGGTGTTCTCCTCCAGATTGGCGATGGGCACCAGGCGCACCTCCGACCACGAGTTATCGGTGTCCCACCAGTCGCTGGAGATCTCCGCGATGTTGTTCCCCTGTGGCTGCGCCGTGATCACGTTGCGCGCCAGGGTCAGCTCGGCCGTCACGCTGGGTGCCGCGTGGTTGGTGTAGTCGACCACGGCCAGCGACNNAACCAGCCGGTTGTGGACGAAGATGCCGCGCTCGACCCAGCCCCGGGTGTGGGCGGCCCCCCCGGTGGCGATGCTCGACGCGGTGAAATCGATGAGCTGCAGCCCGTTGCTGTACTGCTGGCTGCCCCGGTCCCAGCCCGAGAAGGGCAACACCACCAGGCCCCGGGTGGCGTCCATGGTGAAGGCCTTGAAGGTCCCGGCCGCGGGAGTCCAGGCCCACCCCTGACCGAAGGTCGAGGTTCCGAGCAGCTTGGGCGACGAGGGAGTGGTGACGTCGAGGTACTTGAGTGACACCGAGGAGGTGTAGACGCCGGGGGTGGTGGTCGAAAAGTCGCTCCCCAGCGCAAAAAGACGAAGCCCCGGCGCCGGCAGGATGTTCCAGACGTTGCCCGGGATGGTCAGCATGCCGGCCAGCACGGGGGCCTTGGAGTTGGTCAGGTCGTAGACCTGGAACGGCGTCGACTGGCTCGCTTCGCTGCCCTGGTAATAGCTGGCGCTGGGCGAAAGATAGAGCCGGTTGCTATCGAACCGAGCCACCGTGCCCCAGCCGACATTCGTGATGCCGAGCTCCGCCGACAGCACCGGGGCGTCGGGGTCGGTGAAGTCGGCGATGGACAGGGCATAGGTCGAGTTGCCGGCGCAGGCGCTGTAGCCATAGCCGAAGCTCATCGCCATACATCCGATGAGCCGTGCGGTCTTGCCGTCGGAGAAGTCCAGGTTCCAGCGACCGTTGTCGGCCCCCCAGCCCTGGGGCGCTCCGTTCACGATGATCGATCCGCGCTCCACGATCCGCCCCGTGGGATCGGAGATGTCGAGGTACCGGAGCTTCGTGCGCGATTGCGCAGGCGGATCCTGGCCCGTCGGGGTGCCGCCAGCGTCGCTGGCGACGGTGATTGCCAGGGCGTCATCCGCTCCACCATCGCCATCGCCATCGGCGGGCGACTTTTCACCGGACGAGGCGCCGCCCGTCCCGGCCGCGGCGCCGATTGGGGGAAAGATCGTGGCGTCGTGAGCCAGCAGGATCGACGTCGGCGTCACGTTGAAGATCCCCGAGAACCCTGGGAACTCGACCTTCCCCACGGCCGCCACGGTCTTGTTGGCGAAGCTGACCGACGACACGATCACGGTCTCGGT
>PMNO01000057.1:0-2532 GCA_003161835.1 Myxococcales bacterium
CAGAAGCTCTTCAACCTGCGCGATGGCGAGCGGATCGTGGGGGGCGTGATGATGACCGCGGCTCAGACCCCGGCGGGGGCGGTCGCGGTGGCGGCGTCCAAGCGCGGGTTCGGCCTGCGGTTCAGTTTCGACGCGCACCGCGAGGTGTCCACCCGCGCGGGGCGTCGATTCGCCAAGCTCATGGAGGGCGACGAGATCGTGGGGGTGGCCGTGGCGCGGACCGCGGATATCGCCACGGTGGTGACGGCGCAGGCGCGAGCCTTGGTGTGCCGGGTCGACCAGCTGCCGGTGTTGGCCAATCCTGGGCGGGGCGTCACCTTGATCAAGGTCGACGACGACGACATCGTCATGGCGTTGGGCGTGGGCGACAAGACCGACAAGGAGGTCTTGATCGCCGAGACCGACGGAGGAAAGAAGATTCCGGTGGGGCCCGGGCGATATGCGGTCACGGGCCGCGGCGGGCGCGGGCATGCGCTCGGCCGTAAGATCAAGATCGCGCGGGTCGGGTTTCCCGAGCCCGACCTCGCGCCGCCGCAAACGAACGCATTGAACTGAGCCCATGGCGACTCCGACCTCAGCCGACTACACGTCGGAACACATCACGGTTCTGGAAGGCCTGGAGCCGGTGCGTCGCCGGCCCGGCATGTACATCGGTGGCACCGACAATCGCGGGTATCACCATCTGTTGTGGGAAATCGTCGACAACTCCGTGGACGAGGTCATAAACGGCTATGGATCGCACATCCAGGTGACGTTGCACGCCGATTCCAAGTCGGCGACGGTGGTGGACGACGGCCGCGGCATTCCCGTCGACGTCAAGAAGGAGTTCAAGAAGTCGGCGCTGGAATTGGTTCTGACGACCCTGCACGCGGGTGGGAAGTTTTCGTCCACCCAGTACCAGTTCTCGGGCGGGTTGCACGGGGTCGGTTCGTCCGTGGTCAACGCCCTGTCGGAGGAGCTGGTCGCCACCATCAAGCGCGACGGCGCCGAGTGGCGGCAGACCTACAAGCGGGGCAAGCCCACCAGCAAGGTGACGAAGATCGGCGCGGCGCGCGGGACGGGGACGTCGATGTTCTTCCGCCCCGATCCCGAGATCTTCGGGAAACAGACGTTCGATGCCGAGACGCTCCGGTATCGCCTGGATACCAAGGCCTTCCTGCACAAGGGCCTCAAGATCACGTTTCGCGACGAGGCGGCGAAGACCACCGAGGTGTTCGAGCACGCTGGTGGGATCGCCGATTTCTTGACCAAGCTGATCGCCGATCGGGGCAAGGCGCCCACGGTGCCCCAGGTCGTTTACGTTCAGCGTGACGCCGACCAGGGCTTCCGCTTGGAGGCCGCGTTGCAGTGGACCGAGTCGCCTGACGAGACGTTGCGCTCCTACGTCAACGGAATCCCCACCACCCAGGGCGGAACCCACGAGCAGGGTTTGCGCGCGGCGGTGGTCAAGGCCATGCGATCGTTCATGGAGACCGCCAATCTGGTGCCCAAGGGCGTGACCGTATCGGCTGAGGATATTCGCGAGGGCATCGTCGGGGTCCTGTCCATCTACATGCAGGAGCCACAGTTCCAGGGCCAGACCAAGGAACGGCTGGGAAGTCCCGAGGTTCAGGCGCAGGTCGACAACATCGTGCGCGGCGCTCTGGAGAAGTTTCTGCTGGAGAATCGAACGGCAGGGGCGGCCATCGTGGAGCGGGTGGCTCTGGCGGCGAAGGCGCGGGAGGCATCGCGGGCGGCTTCCCAGGCGGTATCGCGCAAGACGGCCGTGTCGCACCGGCTGAATCTGCCGGGCAAGCTGGCCGACTGCTCGTCGACCGATCCCGCCAAGAGCGAATTGTTCATCGTGGAGGGCGACAGCGCCGGGGGATCCGCGAAACAGGGGCGAGAGCGGCGCACCCAGGCCATCCTGCCGTTGCGGGGCAAGGTGCTCAACACCGAGCAGGCATCGCTGCAGAAGGTGCTGCTGAACAAGGAATTGCAGGACGTGGTGTCGGCCCTGGGGTGCGGCGTGGGCGCGGAGTTCAAGATCGAGCGGCTGCGGTATCACAAGATTGTCTTGCTGATGGACGCGGATTCGGACGGGCATCACATCGCGACATTGTTGCTGACGTTTTTCTATCGTCACCTGCGACCGCTGATCGAACAAGGTTACGTCTATCTGGCCCAGCCGCCGTTGTTCCGGATTGACCACGGCAAGGAGACGCATTGGGCCTTGGACGAGGCGGATCGCGAACGGATCGTGGCCGGTCTTCCGAAGAACGCGCGACCGGAAGTGATGCGGTTCAAGGGTCTGGGCGAAATGCAGCCCGAGGAATTGAAACGCACCACCCTGGATCCCGCGACCCGGCGCTTCCTGCGCGTGACGATCGTCGACGGCGCGGAGACCGACCGCATCCTTGGTGAGCTGATGGGCAAGGACGTGGAGGCGCGGTTCAAGTTCATCATGGAACGGTCGGCGCAGGCGGAGCTGGACGTCTGACCACACCAAGGTTGACCACACCCACGTCTGGTCTGACCGTCTCGTCTGACCGT
>PMNO01000057.1:2591-3873 GCA_003161835.1 Myxococcales bacterium
GCGTTACGCGGCGTTCGGGGGCCGCTCTGTGGGAATCCTCAGACGGCGGGAGGTCAGGAAGTTGCTGGGAATGGCTCGCAGGCAATCCCCGCGAAGCGGCGGAGCCAGAACGTTCCCGCGGGGAAGGTGCTGTTCACACCCGCGATGAATCTTTCGCGTGCCTGCCTGTAGGCCTCAATCCATGCCTTGTTTCGCATCAGGGTCTCGACGCGACGCCAAGTATTCTTGCAGGCGACGCGAGGATCCAGTTGACGTCGGGGTTCGCGGGATGTGGGATGGTCATTCCAATGCTGACGGCGAAGAAAAGCGCGCCCGAGGATGGATCGACCCGATTCGCCGCGCTCTCTAGCCGCCCTCGCCTCGGCGTCGCTCACGCCATTGGTCAATCGAAGGACGAATTCGTCGCGCGACGCACCGACCAGCGAATCCGGGAGATGGAGGTTCAAGGAGACCTGTTCGGGCATCGCTCCATCAGGTTGGAAGAAGGTCTTGGGCCGGGTCGCGGTCAGGGGTTGGTCTGAAATGGTCGCGGCTAGCGAATTGACGCCGGGCCAGTGACGCACCTTCTCGACAATGTGATCAGCAACCGGGTTTACGAGGGCGTAGATCATCTTGGAGAAGACGTCTTCCGGCTGCACCAATTCCACGGCGGAGGTCTGCTCTGGAGCCCACATGGCTTCCCACCGTCCGTGCAAGGCATTTTGGTGTTTGGCGACCAGCTTGTGAAAATGCGCCAAGAAATCGGGCAGGTTGCCGCGGACATCGACGATGCCGGTGTGGTGGTGGTTTGACATNNTCCCGTGTGGGTCGTAGGAAGAAGCGTCGCTCGGAACAGCGACGGGTGATCATGTACATTCGGCCGGGAACGATCGCGCGGGGGAGGGACATTCCCGAGTATCGGATCAGCCGTGGGAAGGGTGCGGGACAAGTGTCGAACACGCGTCCGGCTGGATTTCGTTGGTGGACTTTGCCGACGTGAGAAAATCTAACCTTGGTAGGGCGACGAGGCGACGAGGGGGCGAGGGCGCGAGAAGAACTAACCTTGGTGGGGCGACGAGGGCGGAACTAACCTTGGTGGGGNNGGCGACGACGACAGCCACACGCGTGACGTTGCTATGGATTCCCGGTATGCGCTCGCGCTCTGTGCGCGTCGCTCGGCGGACCAACCGAGCACGTCGCCAACGATCGCTGCGGCGCGCGTCGCCACTGCCCACCCTTGATCCCGCATATCTCGGAACACGGGAATCCGGCGGCGCAACACGTCCTCAACTTCGGTGACCAG
>PMNO01000438.1 GCA_003161835.1 Myxococcales bacterium
CGTCTCGATCCGCACCACGGTCTCGGGGGGGGCGATCTCGATGAACCTCTTCCTCACCCAGAGCAGCCCCTCGCCGTCAGGGTTCGTGCCGGCCAGCATCTGGAGGTAGGGTTCGAGCTCGGGGTCGGTGGTTCGAAGCCGGGTGTCCATGTAGTCCCACATCANNGGTCCTTCGCGTGCTCCATGTGGGCGAACTGGTAGACCGCCTTGCCGCAGGACGGGAATGTCCACATCCCGTCGTTGTCGTTGAAGGTGGCCTGGGGGTCGAGCGCGGGGAAGTATTCCCGCGAGAAGGTCTTGATCTGCTTCAGGTCGGGGGTGGTGCGGCGAAAGTAGATTCCCCAGGCTTTGCTGATGTATTTCTTCCCCCGGGCCGCCATGAACTTCGACTTGGCCTGCTCGATGTTGAGGATCTGGGCGAACTTCATCATCAGGCAGAGCGAGTTGTGGGTCGGGATGAACTGCTCGCCGGCCAGGTACATCCCATCCTCGTTCTCCACCTGGATACAGCGCATGGGCTGGGGGCCGATGTTCTCGGCCGCCACGATGTACCGGCGCTTCCATCGATCCTGTGGCTCCCGCTGGCGCGCCAGCTTGCGGGGAAGCGTGAAGACCTTCAACCCCGTGGCGAACGTGGCCTGCCAGCACCTCGTCAGGTTTCCCGGCGCGCCATTGGTCGCCGTCTTCTCCGAGGTCGAGACGCGGACCACGATCCCCATGGTCCGGATCAACTCGACCACGCCGTCGAACAACTCCTTGCGCGACAGCAGGATCTTGCAAGAGCCGTCTTTCTCGCACCAACCGTCGGTGTCCATCAGACCACGGAGAAGGGCCATGCGCTGACCGAAGGAGGATCGCAGGTAGACCGCAGGGATGTGCTTGTTGTTGAGGACGCCCGCAGACCGAAGGACGGACTGGAGGCCGCTGGTTCCCCAGAGGGCTGGGGCGGTGAGTTTCTGGACGGGAAACCCGTCGGCCTCAACGCCGTCCAGGATCTCACGATCGACGCCAGTTATCTGACCGCAATTCGATGACCCGTCCCCAAGCCAGGCCCCAAGGGTATATGGCGGGACCGGAAGCACGGCATCCGGGAGGTCCAGCGGGGCGTGCTGCTCGATGGCGTGGTTCACCTGCCCACGCTTCGTCAGCAGCGTCTCGGCGATCTCCTTGGTGGTCTTCACGGAGCCCAGCGGGGGCGCCTTGTACTCAAAGGTCCTTCCCAGGTTGGATTGCCAGACCTTGTGCTTCTTGGCGCGAGACGGGCGCTTCGCGCGCCGCGCCGCCCGATACTCCTCCGACCTGCGCCACATCTTCGTGCGATCGTCGTCCGTGTTCGTCAGCCAAAGGTGGCGCTCGCCAGCAACGATCGAAGTCCCGTCGTTGAACGTCAGGCGGTACGCGTCTTCGCTGGCCTCGACCTCAGATAGTCCGACCACCCGGACCGGGCGCCCGCTTGTCGACAACACTTCATCGCCGACCTCGACGTCTCCATTGGCGACCCACCCGCCCGGGGTCGGCAGATTAGCGCACAGCGGCAATAGCTTGCCCCCGGCNNGGCTTGTGGTTGACGCAGCACTTGCCGTTGGACAGCCTCCAGATCGCAGGCTCCTTGCAGCCGGGCGAGACCTCGCACCGGCCGAACTGGAACGGGTCTATTTTCAGTTGCGCCATCAGTTGAGCCGGCGGCTGAACGAGCAGGGGGCGCTCCCGTAGCAGATTTCATCCACCTCAGCCATGGCCTCGATGAGGTAGCGATCCATGACGACGGGCAATGGCTTCGGCTTCCCGGGGAAGAGGCGGTCTCGGATCTCCCCCGCCATGAGCATCCCGCATGCGATGCCCGGGACGAGCCAGATCATGAGGTAGTGCATCACGCCACCGCCTTCACGGCAGGCGGCCTGAACGCGTTGATGCGCACGCGGTCGCGCAGGTCAACCTCGGGCACCGTCACCCGTTCCAGAGCCCCATGGCAGGAGATGGTCAGGGTGACATGCGTACTCCTGGGGTCATCCACCGCAGCGGCCGCCACCGCGCGCTCGCCGCAGGTCAAGCAATGGACGGGGATGTCTCTCAGGGTCAGAGGCTTCCTAGACATAGGGACTCCAAAGCGCGGTAATTCGCGCGTTCCAGGAGATGGTATCGCCGACATTCCCCTGCACCGTGATATTCACCAGGCCGCTGGCGCCGAGAGCGTAGTTGACGTTCCAGACCCCGTCGGTCGCCTGGTCGGTGCCGATGGTAGAGACGCCGCCCCCCAGGTTCTGGGCGTTCCCCGTCCCCGTTCGGAACAGGTCAAGTTTCCGCATGTACGACGCCTGTTTGGCGCCGTCGGTCGTGATTCCAACCACGGTCAATTCGATGCAGCACACGCTGTTGATGTTGAGGTTGTCCGTCCAGATCACATATCCAAAGGCGTTGCCAACCGTGGTGATCTGAGCGAAGGTCAGCAACTGCCCATTCAGGGTCTTCCTGATGGCGTTCGTCAACTTCACCGTGTCGCGCTCGTCGCTGCGCTTCTCGATGAGCCGCGAGACCCCCGGGCCGCTGATGGTGGTCTTCATGGGAGGTTCCACCACTGCCAGTCTGGTCCCATCCCGTCCGTGTGCCTGCGCGCCTCAATCTTCCACGCCACATACAGGTATATTGCCCGCCCGCGCCGTTTCATGGTTTCTCCTCCATCGCCGCGATCATCTCTTCGTCGGTCTGCTCCTGGACGTCGATCACCTTGCTGGCGATCTCTTTCAGCCCGCCGCTCTTCAGCCGGCGAAAGTTCATCACCGGTCCGAACGCCTCGGGCATCACCATCGGCATCATGATGATCTGGTCCACCCCGCTGCCCGTGGCCTCTGGCGCCTGCTGCTTCATGAGCGTGTTCGTGCGCTCGTGCCCAGCCTGAAGCGCCGCCGGCCAGTCCTTCTTGCTCAAGGACCCGAACGCCGCGAGGCTCGCCTGGCGCCGCGAGGCGAAGCCGTGGAAGCCACCGCCCGGCGGGACGCCGCTGGGGATGCCATCCACCTCGATGGGCAGGTAGTCCTCGCCCGGGGGCTCGGTCAAGAACGCCTGCACCTGCGGCGTCGAGAGCCCGAGTTCGGCCATNNATGAGCGCGAGCCGGTCCTTGAGCTCCTGAACGCGGTCTCGCTTCATGGGAGGTCCCAGTTAAAAAAGCACCATGGACACTTGAGCCACATCCTGCCGAACCTCCACTGTGACCCGTTGTGCCTGTGAAACGCCACGGCCCGCTTCACAGGAGTCTCCACGACGTCCAGGACTCGGCGGCCGCCACGTCCAGCCACGCGTCCCATGATAGGAAATAGCCTCGGGAGTCATTCGCCAGCAATGTCACCTTCGTTCCGTGCGGCATCAGGGACCGACGCTTCACGAGGCATCCTTGCTCGGACCACCACGGACCCGGGCTGCGAGACCAGGGTGGTCGGCGTCGAGGGCCCCCGCCACCAACTCGCGCAACTGCACCATCGGGATGCGGACCTCGCCAGCTGGCACCTGGACGCTCGTCCACTGCTCCCGGGGGAGCAACGCGCTCGGGATGGTGTACAGCACGTTCACCTGCACCAGGACCTCGCGGTCCTTGTCCTCGAAGGTCAGACCGGGGTCTTCCCCCTTCGCCTTCGCTGCCTCGATGATTGGCAGGNNACGGTCGCCTCCAACTTCTCCACCCGGGCCAGCAACTCGGCCAGGTTCACCGCTGCCTGCTCGGGCACGGGCTCGTCCGGGTGCTTCGGGTGGAAGTCCTCCAGGGACTCGCGGATGCGGGCCGTGCGGATGGCGATGTCCCCGAAGATTTCGCGGACGTGGCGCTCCTTCCCCGAGTTGTTGTACGGGTTCGTCGACTGACGGGTCGCATACGCCTCCAACTCCTTCAGCAGTCTCAAGACTTCCATGGTGGTCTCCTACAGTTTGA
>PMNO01000052.1 GCA_003161835.1 Myxococcales bacterium
ATGGGCATCGCGCGCGTGAACATGCCCAATCACGCCGTGTCGGGATCGCACTTGACCGGCGTAGGCGTCGCGGCTGGTCACTTCGCGCGAAGTCTCAATGAGGCGACGATACCGAAGAAACAGAACTACCCGTTTTCAAGATCGGGCGGCGCGCACCTCATCTGCTACGGCATCAACGACATCGGCGGAAACACGGCCGCGAATCAATCTCTACTGCGTTCGTGCGCCGCCGACATCATGACGTGCATCATCTCGAAGTTTCGCGCGGCTGCAATCTACAACGCGCAAGGTGGCGCAAACCTCGCATTCGGAGCCAATTGGAGCAACGCAGGAGCCACGGCAGTTGACTGGACCTCGGGACTTGCGAAACAGGCCACGGCGGTAGACGCNNTCCACGATCCCAATTGGGTACAAGGGCGAGCCGATATGCTTCGCTTTCGGAACCAACAACAGCGCCTCGGCCATCACGCTCACATGGGGCGGGACCGCGGCGACCGCTGGCGGGACATCTGGCATCAACGCGACGACGACGAGTCTAAACAACCGGTCGATCAACGCCAATGGCATCATGGTTCAGCGCTGGACCGGCCCCACCAACGGCCGTTCGTCCGCGAATGCCGGGCAGACCATCACGGCGAAGATATCGACAATTGCTGCGGGAACCTGCTACTTCGATGGCGCCTGGATCGAGTCGTTCAAGGCGGCGCCCGTTCTCGTCTGCAACGTTCCGCGCCTGCCGNNCGATGTCTTTCGGCGACGGCGTCACAACCGGCGCAACGACGAACTTCACCTCGGCGTCGGCGCAGTTTCTCTCGCGCACAGATGCGAGCGTTTCCATCGTGGAGACCGACGCCCAAGGTGCATTCACCGCTGGCAAGACGGTCAGCAGCGTGACCAACGCGACGACCATCGTTCTATCTGCGGCCGCCACCGGTGCGTACACCAACATTCGCTTCACGCTCGATCGAAAGCTCGACGGGTACAGTTCTGGTCTCTACTGGACGACCAACACGAATTTCACGACCGCGACCGTCGCGAGCCACAGCGCTGCGGACGCGGACATCGCGAATTGGAACACGACCGTTGTCACCAACGTCGTGGCGCTGTTCGACGGTATGGTGCAAATTGTTGACCTCGATACCGCGATGTATCTAGGTGATTCTACCGGACTTCCATCGAACGTATACACGGCATGGGACACCGATGGCGGGCACCCCAACGAATACGGGGCGCAACGATGCGCGCAGGCCGTATGGGCAGCTGCCGCTGCCTTGCGACCGGCGAACGATGGGCAAGCCCTTGGAGTGCTCGAAGCGGCGGCAAGCCCGATCTACGGGTTCGGGCCTGACCGCAAAATCATTCCGTCTGGTCAGATCAATATCCCGAACGGCGCAGTCGTACAGATAAGTACGAATGTTTACACCGCCGTGGCCGGCGACGCGTTTGCGATTCCGTTCATGGTCCAGGACCCGACGTCGTTCTGGACGCTAGTCAAAGCAGCGCAATTCAACGCCGGCCTTTCTACGGTTCGATGCGGCTGGTACGACGACGTGAACGGTCTCGGGTATCCGCAACACCTTCGGCTCGACTGCGGCGCCGTCGTCATGTCTGGCGCCTCGGTGCAAACAGTCGGGACGATCAACCGCCCAGTTCACACGGGCCTCAATTGGCTGGTCTTTGTCGTCCAGGCGATTGGCGCGACGACAAGCAGTTTTGCGACAATGTGTGGCCCGGTCCAAAGCATTCCAGGGTGGGATCAGACCTTGCCGGCTGCCGCAGCAGCAACTAAATTGCCATGCGCCTGGAAGATACCGGCAGGCACAATCACGGTTCCGGCGGCACTGCCAAACGTATTCCCCGGGTCGCCATTGGCAACGGCTGTTCTAGCAGGAGTGAACGGGCTTGCGAGCACACTTGCCTGCCCACTCTTCGGCGTGATCCACACGATCCAGTAGGAGGCGCCCGGTGGCAAACGCCGCGATAATCCTCCTCCCGCTCAACACGCGGGTGACCGTCCCTGTTGGCGGAAAGCCACCGGCCCCCGGCGGATCGGTAGCGGTCACGTTCGTATTGTCGCTGGTCGGCGGCTCGTCCCGTTCGCGGTCCGGAGCGGTTTCGACATCGGCGGCGATTGGATTGACTGGCGCGCCCGCGCGCAGCCCTGGCGGGGCGGTGACCCTGACGGCGAGCGCTGCGCAGGTTGGCGCTTCGGCGCGAACCACGGGCGGAGCACTCGGCGCGAGCGCATCGGCGTCCCTCGCGGGCGGGTCTTCGCGCACAACAGGCGGCACCTTCCAACCGTCGACATCCTNNGCCCGAGCTGGCGTCACCGCGCTGGCGTTCGCCCCCGCCCCCGCCGGCGGCAGCTCGACCGCTCGCGGTGGTGCGGCGTCCGCGTCCGCGGCCATTTCCCCCGCTGGGGGGCGACCGACGCCCACCGGGGCCATTCCGCTGGTGTCGTTAACATTCTTCCCCACTGGCGGGTCCAGCCGCGCGCGCGTAGGCGCCACGGCGACCACGATATCCGCCGCGCCAACGGGCGGGGCGTCGACCGCAAGGGGCGGAGCGTCGGCCCTGACCTACCTGCCAGCCCCGCCCGGGGGGCGTCCGCCGGCGCCAGGCGGGTCCGTGGCGACGACTTTCAGCCCCGCGCCCACCGGTGGCGCCACGCAAGCCCGCNNAGCCGCGCTCGGGGCGGGACTTCCGCCCTGCTCTACCTACTCAGTCCTGCAGGTGGGTCGGCAGCCGGACGCGGGGGCGTCGTGCTCGTCACCGCGGCCCTCGTGCCAACGGGTGGGTCAGCCCGGACCACCGGCGGGGCAATCCAGTCCGCTGCCGCGCTCGGTCCAGCGGGCGGGCGATCGAGCACCACCGGTGGCGCACCGACGCTCACGTGGCAGTTGTCGCCCGCTGGCGGGAGGTCACGCGCGCCGGGGGGAACTGGTCTCGTGGCCGCGCAGTTGGTGCTGACAGGCGGCGCAAACGTAGGACGCTCGGGGGCGGTTTCGCTCGCCACGTCGCTTGGACTCGCGGGCGGACGGGCGTCCAACTCGGGGGGTACGTTGTCGGTGGGCGCGATTCTCGGGCTGACCGGCGCGACCTCGCGAACAGCGGGCGGCGCCGTGGCGCTATCCCGGCTCCTGGCCCCGGCCGGCGGCGCTCAGCGAACACGCGGCGGAATCGTCACGGTCACCATCGGGCTCGGCCCGGTCGGCGGCAGCGCGCACCCCGCGGGCGGCGCCCCCATCGTCTACATCGCGGTTTCCCCGGTCGGTGGCTCCAGCNNAACGCGGGCCTGACGCCAACATTCGCCCGCCAGACCCTGGACCAGCGACTCGCCACGCTGATCAACCGGGGCGGCCCCCGGGTCGTAATCCAGCCGATCACGCTGCCAACGTTCCGACCCCCGGTCCTGCGCGTCCCGGGCGTGCGGGAGATTGACCTCGTGGCGCTGGCGGCGAGCGATTTCGAGGCGGCCGTAAAAGCGGCCCGCGGCCTCGCTCAATACCCCAAGGGCGAGCTCAATCAGGCGACGCTGGATGCCATCGAACGGATTCTGAGGATGGCGGGACGGGGATAGGAGTAGGATTGCGGGTTCGTGGAAATTGCGAAAGTCTCCAATCCGAGG
>PMNO01000586.1 GCA_003161835.1 Myxococcales bacterium
TGTGGCGTGCTCACGCGCGTCCGGGTGCCGAACCCCGCCAGCGTCACCCGGCCCAAGGCGTGCTCGCCGAACGCACGTTGAACCCGAACCAGGGGCATGACGGACGGTGGGACCCCCTCGAGGCTGGCAAGGACACATCCCCCCCCTTCGATGGCCCAGGTGGAGGGCCAGCGGCTAGTGCTGACGACGTCCGCTATGGCGGCATCCGTCCACCGCGTGACCTCAGTGGGGGGAGGAGGCGGAGGAGGCACTTGCCCGGCCTTGGGGACACGGCTGGCCCGCAGGGCTACCTCCAGAAAGCTCGCGCGCAAAAGTTCGAGCGCCCGGATTGAAAGGACCTCCGCGCTGTGGGTCGAGCCGGCGTGATTCTGTACGCGCTTGACCACCGTCTTGCCCGTGACCCGGTCGATGACCCAGAGCTCGGCCGAATCCTCCGCTCCGTCGCCGGATGCGTCCCCCAAGATAGCGACCACGGCCTCCACCTCGGGACCCTCCGCTGCCTCTTCCAGGGAAGCGCGGATGTCCGTCCCGAGCGGCGGGTCGATCACCCGAACGTCAAAGCCTGCCGATACCAGCTCGCCCCGTAGGCGCACGGTGGCCTCCGCCGCGATAGGGGTCGGCGTGGGAGAGCGGACGACGACGACAGTTGATGCCTGCACGGTGGCGGTGACCCCCATGCCCAACAGACTCAACAGGATAAGAAGAAGAGGAAGCACGGTCGGGCGCGATCGCCCGAGCCGCGACTTCACGGGCCATCGCGCAGCGCGCGTGCGGCGCCTGCGTAGGTTCCAGTGGGGAATCGGCGCAGGTATTCCTCCGCGACCAATCGCGCCGAGGCAACGCCCTCCGCCCGCTCCGTTGCCGTCATTTTTCGACCAAGCGCTTCGGATGAATACGCGCCGGATGGCGCCTCCTTCAGATACAAATCGTACCACCGGAGAGCGCGGCTTTCGCCAGCCGGACTAGTTTCTTCCAGGCGGCCCAGCAAGAACGCCGAATCGGACGCCCGCGATGAGCGAGGAAAACGCTCCCGTTCGGCCAGGAGGGCCCGCCGCGCGATATCGTTGCGTCGCCGATACCGGGCCGCGTCCGCCAGTGCCGCCAGGTCTTCGCTGTTGGCCCGCGCAATCGCGCGCCGCCAACCCTTGTGTTCGGCGTCGCGCAGGATGGAATCGAGATCCCCAGCCGCCAGAGCCGCGGACCAGCTGCGAGCTCCCAGGGCCGCCGACGTCCGGCTCGACCGCACTGGCGCCGGAGCGCTCGGGCTCGAGCCCCCAGCCGAGCCCGCGCCCAGGAAGGGCGCCGGCTCGGTGCCCGGCAAGGCCTCCTCGTCGCCGTCGTCGGTCGTCTGGTCGATCTGACGCAGCAGGACTTCCTTGGTTCTCACGTTCACCGACAGGTGCTGGCCAGCCCGAACGGCCATCACGCCGTCGGCCAAGGGGCCCGTCACGGAAACCAGGCCCTTCTTCATGTGAATGTCCAGCCGTTCCGTGGCGCCATCCCACGCGGCGGTGAACACGGTACCGCGCACCGTGATCAGGAACGGGCCCGCGTCGACCAGCCAGCGGGCCCCCGGACGCGGAGTCACCTTAACCTCGGCCGCTCCCTCTTCGATTGCCAGCCGCGCCCCGCGCGCGTCCACCGAGCTCAGGCGGCCCCGCGCGCCCGCCATCAGGCGCAACTCCGTCCCCTCGGCAAAATGCAAGAGCGAACCGGCCGGATCAGACGAGCGGATATAGCCACCGTCGCCGATCTCGCCGCCCTGGATTTGGTAGGCCAGCGCCCCGTTGCCCTTACCCAGGGACGTGGGCGAACGGACCAGCAATACCCCCGCCGTGGCCGCGGCCGCCGTTCCCAAAATCGACAACACGATGCCGGTCGCGCGCAGACGCTTCCGGTTCGCCAGACGACCATTCACAACCTGCAGGCCCTCCATCCGCTGCAACGGCGTCATCGGAGCCGATGACATTCGTGCCAGATGGGTCATCGCCTCCAATCGGCTTGTAGGCGTGCCCAAGTTTCCACCAGATACGTTCATAAGTCCCCCCGCTTTCCCTCGAAGTAGTTAGCCAAGTCCGTGTCGCCGTCGATCCATTCGGAAACGCGCGCGGACGCCCGCGACAGGGTGCGTTTCACGGTCGACAACGAAATTTCCAGCGCGGCCGCGATCTCTTCCAACGTCATCGTTTCGAGGTGCCGCAGCGCGAACACCAACCGTTCACGGGCCGTCAGCTGATCCAGAATGACGTAAAACCGCCGCAAGACCTGCCGCGATTCGGGATCCCCGTCCATCACGGGAACCTCCGGCAAGCGATCCAAATCCGACAACATGATCCAGCGCCGCGCNNCCGAGCGCGCGGCCGGCGATGCCATACACGGTGGGCGCGAATCGGTTCCACGTCGCCGCCGCGGCCCAGGTTTCGCCCGCGATCAGCGCACGCGCGAGATCCGCATCGGTGGGATCGATGCGGCCACCCGCCGGCACCACATGCAGCGGCATCCGCCGCCGATCAGTTGCCATATGAAAAGCGCTCATGGTTCATGACTTTACAGTTGTATCGGCAGTAGCGGCTGACTCCTTTGCCGGTTCATGGGTTAGGTGCTTATTTCGTGCCGATTCCCTTCAACGTACCCCCTCGTGGGCAAAGACCACCCGCAAAGGCCGCAAAGGCCAACAAGCGCGCAAACATTGTAAGGACCCTTATGTTGGCCGGGGACGCCGATGCCCGACACGCTCCGCCACTGTGCTGAATTTCGGCAGGCCGCGCACCGGGGGGGCGGTGGCGGGGGTTAAAGTGCGCCGATGGCAAGAACGCGCTCGAACGCCCAGGGGATCGCCGAGGGGATCATCGATAGGGTCAAACGGTCGCCGGCTGGCAAGGTCAAAGTCGCCATCACGGACATCGACGGCGTGCTCCGGGGCAAATACATCCACAAGGATAAATTTCTCTCGGCGCTCGAAGGCGGCTTCGGATTCTGCAGCGTCGTGTTCGGCTGGGATAGCAGCGACGCATGTTACGACAACGCCACCCTCACCGGCTGGCACACGGGGTATCCGGACGTGGTGGCGCGGATCGACCTGTCCACCTTTCGGGAGGTCCCCTGGGATGGCGGCGTGCCGTTTTTTCTCGGCGACTTCCAGAACGACCCGGCGGGGGTGCAGGCGATCTGTCCGCGGCAGCTCTTGAAGCGCGTCGTGAGCAAGATGGCAGATGCAGGCTACGGTGCGCTGGGATCGCTGGAATACGAATTCTTCAACTTCCGCGAAACCCCCGATTCGCTCGCGGCCAAGCACCACGGCCAGCCGCAATCGGTGTCGCCGGGCATGTTTGGGTATTCCCTGATTCGGCTGTCGCAAAACCTACCCTACGTGAACGCGTTGTTCGACGAAATGGCCAAGTTTGGCGTCCCCATCGAGGGGCTACATACGGAGACCGGCCCGGGGGTATTCGAGGCGGCGATCCTGTACTGCGATCCCGTCGAGGCCGCGGATCGCGCGGTGCTTTTCAAGACCGGCGCCAAGGAGATTGGCCAGCGCTTCGGCATCATGCCGTCATTCATGGCCAAATGGAACGCGGACCTTCCGGGATGCAGCGGCCACATCCACCAGAGCCTGTGGGACCGTTCCGGGAAGAAGAATCTGTTCTTCGACGACCGGCACCCTCACAAGATGAGCGCGCTGTTCGAGCACTACGTCGCCGGGCAGATGCTCTGCCTGCCCGACATCCTGCCGCTGATGGCGCCCACGGTGAACAGCTACAAGCGACTTGTCGACGGGGCCTGGGCGCCCACCCGCGTGAACTGGGGTATCGACAACCGGACAACCGCGCTCCGCGTGATCGCGGGCAGCTCGAAATCGACGCGCCTCGAAACGCGCGTCAACGGCTCCGACAGCAATCCGTATCTGGCGATGGCCGCCGCGCTGGCGAGTGGCCTCTATGGAATCGAAAACAAACTGCGCCTGCCGAGCGGCCCCATCGCGGGCAATGGCTACGCCGACAGCGCGGCGCCGATCCTGTCCCGAACCCTCGACGAGGCGACGACGCGCTTCGAACGGTCCGACCTGGCGCGCGAGCTTTTCGGGGTGCCCTTCGTGGAACATTTCGCGGCCACCCGTCGGTGGGAGTGGCGGCAATTCGGCAAGGCCGTGACGGACTGGGAGCGCGCGCGGTATTTCGAGATCATCTAACAGGAGTATCATCTCACCTGCGGTCTTCCGAACGAGGAGCAGCTCATGGCGTTCAAGCAGTACAATTTTCCAACGAGGATCCAGTACGGCCCGGGCGCGATCGGGCTGGTTCCCGCGGCCCTGAAGGATGTGGGGCGCGTGCGCCCGTTGATCGTGACCGACAAGGGTTTGGCGCCCATGCGACCCGTTACCGGCGCGGCGAAGATCTTGAACGACGCGGGTCTCGCGGCCGCGGTGTTCTCGGGCGTCTGGGGCAATCCCGTGAAATCTCAGGTCACCGCCGGCGTCGAGGCGTATCGCGCCCATCAAGCCGATTCCTTGGTGGCGATTGGCGGTGGCGCGGCGATTGACGTGGCCAAGGCCATCGCGCTCATGGTTCACCACCCGGGCGATCTCTTCGACTACGAGGATGAGAAGCCCGGCGCGCGGCCCATCGATCGCGAGATCCCGACCACCTTCGCCGTGCCCACGACAGCCGGAACCGGCAGCGAGGTCGGACGGAGCACGGTCATCTCCGACGACGACACGCACGTCAAGAAGATCATCTTTTCGCCCCGGCTGTTGGCCGCGCGGGTGTTCGTCGATCCCGAACTGACGTTGGGGTTACCCGCTGGAATCACGGCGGCGACGGGGATGGACGCGGTTACGCACCTGGTGGAAGCGTACCTGGCCAAGGACGTTCATCCGATGTGCGAAGGCATCGCGCTCGAAGGTCTGCGCATGGCGGCGCGCAGTCTGGTCGATTGCGTCGACTTCGCCCGGCGGATCACGGCGGGCGAACCTGAGCTCAAGGCGAGCAACGAGCACCTGGAGGCGCGCGGAGCCATGTTGAATGCGGCNNTCCATGGCGCACGCGTTGTCCACGATCGCCGATCTGCACCACGGCCTCGCCAACGGCATCGCGATCCCCTACGTGATGGCCTTCAACAAGGTCACGGTGCCGGATCGGATGGCGGATCTGGCCGCGGCGGTGGGCGCGACGCCACCCGACGGCAACGGGTTCTT
>PMNO01000607.1:0-1431 GCA_003161835.1 Myxococcales bacterium
TGGCTCTGGTCGATTGGCTGGAACGAGCCGCGCCAGACGCCGTGGATGTCGAGGATTATTGCCAGGCGGTCGAGCATTCGATCGAGTTTCAGGTCCTGTTTCTGCAGGCTCTATTCGGGCCGTCGGTGAAGATTCTGCCGATTTTGTGTGGACCCTTTTGGGGACCCGTGTCCGGACACATCCCCGAGGACGACCCGGGCGTGGCACGGGTGCTCGATTCCCTCGGACGGCTGCGCACCGCTACCGATGCGGAGCTGGTTTGGGTCCTGGGCGTCGACATGGCGCATGTGGGCCGCAGATACGGCGACGACTGGGACGCCCGCCCGCACGATGGCCGCATGGACGAGGTCGCCGCACGCGATCGCGCGCGCCTCGAACGCGTCGTCGCGGGGGACGCGGGCGGTTTCTGGAAGGTCGTGCACGAACGGGGCCACGACGATCTCAAGTGGTGTGGAACGTCTCCCCTCTACGCGTTCCTGCACGCGCACCCGCGCGCGCGGGGACGGATCCTTCACTACGACCAGTGGACCATCGACGAGAAAAGTATCGTCAGCTTTGCGGCAGTGGCGTTTTCCGGCTGACCGTGGATCGAGAGAACGGGGGCTTCGCTTCCCTCACCGCGGGTCCTCAAGCGAGGCCGTACGGAACGACGCGAACCAAGACCGCCTCGACCCGAAACGACCGTTGAAAGATCCCGACGCCCAAGGACGACAGGCCCGGCAGCACCAGCTCCAGGGTGCCGTCGTTGCGGGTCGTCGGACGCGCGGACGCGAGCTGGGACAGTAATTCTTCACGATGGGTCGAGCCAAGCCTCGTCCCGCCTACCTGGAGTTCATCGATCCACGCCGTAATGTGGCTTTTCGCGCGGGTTAAGGAGTCGCCTGTGGTTATGGTCATTGTTTCCGCACCACTCGGCGGATCCCCGCCCCGGCTTGAGCCCGCCAGCGCGGCGCCCTTTTTCGCATACAATCGCGCCATGGCGCTTCGAGTACGCCCCGGCCGCGCGCGGCCGATCCCCCAGCGCGGGCAATTCCCCGCCGTCCGATCTATCGGACGCCCCTGGGAGCCGCAAAAAGACGTCTATCACTTCCTGTTGAAGCGATCCTGGGTGGGGTTCTTCTGCGTCGTGATCCTGGGATTCCTGGCCACGAATGCGGGCTTCGCGCTGCTGTACGCCAAACAGCCGGGAGGAATCGCCAACGCCCGTCCCGGGTCTTTCGAGGACGCGTTCTTCTTTAGCGTCCAGACCATGGCCACCATCGGCTACGGCGCCATGTCGCCGGTCACGCGCATGGCACACATCATCGTCACCGTCGAAGCGGTGGTGGGGATACTGTCCGTGGCCCTGGTCACCGGCATCACGTTTTCGAAATTTTCGCGCCCGAGCGCTCGAATCGTCTTTTCGGAGAAGATGGTGATAGCGCCTCGCGA
>PMNO01000607.1:1514-8879 GCA_003161835.1 Myxococcales bacterium
GGTCAGAACATCCACGCGCGCTATGCCTACAGCCTGGACGACGTGATCTGGAACGCGCGTTTCAAAGATCTTCTGTCCGAGCTGCCAAATGGCACTCGGCAGCTCGACTACCGTCAATTCCACGAGGTCGAGTTGCTGCCGCTACCCAAACCGACGTTGTCGGAAGTCGAGCCCTCCCAGGGCTCCCCCAATCCGGGGCAGCCCGCAGAGACGCTAACGGCCCTGGGCAGAATCAATCGGGCGTAGGAGCGGCAGGCCCACCTCCGCGGTGGGCCGCCGGCCGACTACGATTTTTGGTCGGCCTTGGTGCCGGTCTTGCCGTCCTTCTTGGCGGCCGCGTTCGATTGCGAATCGGTCTGATCGGCCTTGTCGGCCTTGGCGTGGCCCTTCATGCCGTCGCAGGCGTGCGCGGCGCCGCCGAGCGCTGAAATTCCAAATGCGGAAACGACTGTCAGAATGAGCTTCTTCATGATGGTGACCTCCGCGTTGGTTGTAGCATGGGCCTCGCCAAGCGGCGACGCGCCAGAATCAGGTGTTCTGTTGAGTGGACACCCGCGTCGATCTGAGTATTCTGCCCGACCATGGAAAACGGGAACCGGCTCCCTCCGCTGACATGGCTGACGCTGAAACCGGTCGCGCCCTGAATTTCCCCAGCCGATCCATGATCGTCGGAATCCCCAAAGAAATCTATCCACGCGAGCGTCGCGTGGCGGCCACCCCCGAGACCGTGGCCAAGCTGATCAAGCTCGGGTTGGATGTCATCGTCCAGCCGGGCGCAGGCGACAACGCCGGCTACGACGACGGTACCTACGTGACGGCCGGCGCGCGCATCGCGCCGTCGGCCGCGGTCTTGTTCGGCTCGGCCGACCTGGTGCTGAAGGTCCGCCCCCCCGAGCCCGCCGAGGCCGATGCCTTGAAACCGGGGGCTGTCCTGGTCGGATTCGTGTGGCCGGCTCAGAACAAGCCCCTCTTGGAAAGGTTGGCCGCGCGTAAGGCAACGGTCCTGGCCATGGACGCGGTCCCGCGCATCACCCGCGCCCAGCGCATGGACGCGCTCTCGGCGATGGCCAACATCGCCGGCTATCGTGCGGTGCTGGAAGCCGCCAATCATTTCGATCGCTTCCTCCCCGGCCAGATCACCGCGGCCGGACGCGCGAAGCCTGCCCAGGTTCTGGTGCTGGGCGCGGGCGTCGCGGGATTGGCCGCGATAGCCGCCGCGCGCGGCCTTGGTGCCGTGGTCAAGGCGTTCGATACCCGGGCTGCGGTGCGCGAACAGGTCGAGAGCCTGGGCGCATCCTTCGTCGAGTTCGATTTCAAGGAGGAGGGCGAAGGCCAGGGCGGATACGCCAAGGAAATGAGCGCGGCGTACCTCGCCGCCGAGCAGGCTCTGATTGCTGGCCACGCCGCGCAGTCCGATCTTGTGATTTCGACGGCCTTGATTCCCGGTAAACCCGCGCCGCAGTTGCTGACCGCCGACGCGATCAAGGCCATGCGGCGCGGCTCCGTGATCGTCGACATGGCGGCCGAACAGGGTGGCAACTGTCCGCTCACGGAACGCGATCAGGTGGTGGAAAAATTCGGGGTGACGTTGATCGGCTACACCGATCTGCCAAGCCATATGGCCCGTCAGGCGAGTGACCTGTACGCGATGACCGTCTACAACCTGGTCGAGCTGCTGATGCCCAAGGACAAGGGCTTCGTGCTGGATTTGGACGACGAGGTTCAGCGGGGCGCGCTGATCTTGAAGGATGGTGCGTTGATGTGGCCGCCACCGGCCCGGCCGAAGCCGCCCGCGCCAGCTTCGACCACGCCTGCAGCCCAACCGACCAAGGGAACGTCGACCGCTGCTTCCGCGCCGAGCCAACCGACCAAGAAGAAGGGCATCGGGAGCCGGATAGCGCTCGCCGGGGTCGTCGCGCTGCTGGCAGCCGCGGGGCTGGCGGGGCCCCCCGAGCTGTTGCAGCACCTGACCGTGTTCCTGCTTGCGTGCGTCGTGGGTTGGCACGTGATCTGGAACGTGGCGCCGGCGCTGCACACGCCCTTGATGAGCGTCACCAATGCCATCAGCGGAATCATTCTGGTCGGGGGCATGGTGGTGCTTTCGAGCGGCACAGGCTCCGGCGAGTCCGGCTTTACCGCGGACGCGCTTTCGGCGATTGCCATTTTGCTCGCGTCGATCAACGTCGCGGGTGGCTTCCTGGTCACGCAGCGCATGCTGCGTATGTTCCGAAAATAGGCGCCTCATGACCCTGGAATTTCTCGGAACCCTGCGCGGACTCAGCTACCTGGCTGCCAGCATGCTGTTTATCCTGAGCCTGCGCGGACTGTCGACCCAGCAAACCGCACGCGGCGGCAATCTCCTGGGCATGCTGGGCATGGGCCTGGCCGTGCTCATCACCGGGATCGTGCTGGTGGTCACCAACCTGGGCCTGGCGGCTGACGCTGGCGGTGGCGGCCCCACGGCGACCGGGGGACGCGCGGTCGGCCTGTTGGTCGCGGCGCTGATCGGGGGCGGGGCCCTGGGCGCCCTGGTCGCTTCGCGCGTGGCGATGACCTCGATGCCGGAACTGGTCGCGATGCTGCATAGCTTCGTGGGCGCGGCGGCGGTCCTCGTGGGAATTGCCACCACCCTGCAACCGGGCGGCGATGGTGCCCACGGCGCGGCCCACCTGATCGAGATCTTTGTCGGGGTATTCGTGGGTGCCGTCACCTTCAGCGGTTCGGTGATTGCTTTCACCAAGCTGCGCGGCCTCGTCGGCAGTCGGCCGCTCATGTTGCCGGGACGGCACGCCCTGAACGCTTCCTTGGTCGGCGCGTCGATCGTGCTGGCGGTGCTGTTCGTCCGCGAGCCCGGTCCCGAGGCGCTGATCTACCTGCTGGCCATGATGGGACTGGCGCTGGTGCTGGGGGTTCACCTGGTGATGGCGATCGGCGGCGGTGACATGCCGGTCGTCGTATCGCTGCTGAATAGCTACTCAGGATGGGCGGCCGCGGCGGCGGGTTTCATGTTGTCGAACGATCTGCTGATCGTGACCGGCGCCCTGGTGGGCAGTTCGGGAGCCATCTTGAGCACGATCATGTGCCGAGCGATGAACCGATCCATCTGGAACGTGGTGTTCGGGGGGTTCGGCGCCGCGCCGTCCGGACCGAAGGCCGTCGCGGGTGCCGTGCCCGCGGGGGTGGTGCATGAGACCTCTGTCACCGAGGTGGCCGAGTTGCTGCTGGCCGCGCGGCTGGTGATCATCGTGCCCGGCTACGGCATGGCCGTTGCCCAGGCTCAACACGCGGTCAAGGAGATCTCGTCCTTCCTGACCGAAAAAAAGATCAAGGTGGAGTACGCCATCCACCCCGTGGCCGGGCGCCTACCGGGCCACATGAACGTGCTCTTGGCCGAGGCGAATGTCTCCTACGAGATCGTCAAGGAGATGGAGGAAATCAATCCCGAGTTCCCCAAGACGGACGTGGTGATGGTGATCGGCGCGAACGACATCGTGAACCCGAGCGCGCTCGACGATCCGAGCAGCCCGATCTATGGCATGCCGGTGTTGGAGGTATGGAAAGCGGCGCGCGTCGTGATGCTCAAGCGCAGCATGTCGGCCGGATACGCCGGCGTCGACAATCCGCTGGCCTATCGCGACAACACGCTGATGCTGTTCGGTGACGCGCGCCAGAGCGTCGTCAACCTCCTGACTGCCTTGCGCGCGCAGGCGTAGGCCTGGGCCCGCGCGCGCCTGTCGCGCGGCTAGTACCAGGCTATCTCGCGCGGGGCAAGGTGCCCGGTTGGGTCGGCCTCGAACACTCCGGCGGGGACGGTGGTGGCCGCGTCTGCCGAGACATCGAAGACGTGTACGCGCGGGGTGACGGTGTCGCCGTCCGGGAGAAACACCTTTCTGTGCACGATGTCGACGGCCGCAACCCCGAAATTGTAGGCCCCACCCTCCAGGAGCTTGACCGCGGCGCCCGTCGCCAGGGCCACGGCGTAGAATGCATCGGGGGTGACCACGGCCTGCGTCTTGGAATCCCGAACCCCGAAGGTTCCCACGAAGGCCGTGCCGCCGAGCACGGCCGCTGAGGCGAGATTCAGCGGACGGCTGCCGATCTTTCTGGCCGCGACGATGCGCCCGAGCACGGGCGTCACACCGGATAGATCGATCTCGACCAGTGCGGAGCCGGCCGCCTGATCGAGATCACTGAAGGCGCCCCCGCAAGATACATAGAGGCAATTCGCAGCGGCGACGTAGGTGATCGCGGAACAACCCTTCTGGTCAGGCAGATCGATGACATCGACGACGGCATCGGTTGCCGTGTCGATCACCGCCACGCGCGCGGCGCCAGCCACGAAATTCTCGTCGAGGTTGCCCAGCGTCAGGTAGACCTTGCCATCGACCAGGACCCCGCGATCCGGACGGGCCAGCAGAGTCGCCCCGCCAATAGACGTGGCAAAGGCGGTCAGGGAAATACTCTTCAGGATCGGCTCCTGTGACGCATCACGCGCCAGCGGATCGATCACCAGAACATCGTCCCCCCGGTCGAGGTCTCCGGTTGGCGCGGGGTTGCTCCCATAGCGTGTGACGTACGCCTTGTGCGCCGACACCTGGATGACGTCGTGTGGATTGGCTTCGAAGCCCCCCGTCGTGACCGAGAGCTGCGCGCGCGGCGTGCAAGACGTCGGATCGACGAAGGTCAGAACCGCTTTCTCTCGATCGATGAGAATGATCTCCCCGCCGCTCTGTGCCCGGCTCGGCAACCCCACATCCCCCGAGAGCGGCTGCTCGACAATTGGCCCTTCCTCGGCGCTGGTCACGCAGCCCTCCGAGAGCCTCCCCGAAGCGGGATCGTAAAGTGACACGCTGGTCTTCTTGTAGTCACTGGCCACGATGCCGAGGCCGGTCGCGGTGGCGGCACCGGGCGCGGACGGCTTGTCGTTCCCACAGCCTCCGAGGATCGTCAGTGTGGTGGCAAACAGGATGACGACTGGAAAGGTTGCGATCCGGACCGGGCGAGGGCGGCGCGCCGAGATAGTGGTGAATCGAATCCGAGGGACCGTGGGCATGAAATGACTCCTGTGATTGAACATGATTTTTCTTGTTTCAGGGAACCGGAGGTGTCGCTGTCCGGGACCAACCCAGCGCGACATAGAAGGAGCGACCTGGCAGGGGATAGTTGGAAAAATCCGCGACCCGCGAATCGGTGACGTTGAACGCGCTCAGGGCAAGGCGCAGTCCGGCGCGCGCGTGTTCGATGGCAAGGCCGGCCCCCACGATGAGGCGCGGTGCAATCGCGCTGTACGGACCGGTGGTTTCAAAGTTGCCCGCCGTGCCGTCCGCATCGGCGTAGCCGCTCACAGCGAACGCGGTCGCGGCGATCGGCTGTCGCCATTCGCCGCGGGCATACGCCCGATAGCGGGGATGATGTCCCAGTTGCCGGTCGTAACGCGAGGCGATCGCGCCTCGATCCCGCGCATCGATCAAGGTCGCCTGGGTGGTCACCATCAGCCGCCGCGCCCGCAGCCGCAGCTCGGTCTCGATTCCCCAGATCCGGGCGCGCGACACATTCTGGGCCCGCGTCGTGGAGCTGTACGTCTCCCAGCCGATGAGGTCGTCGACCCGGGCGCCAAACACCGTCGCGGAGGTGGTGAGGACACCCGCCCGCGTCGAACGGTCGACCGCAATCCCCACGTCCGCGTTGAGGCCCTGTTCAGGGCGGAGGCCGGGACTGCCGACAAATCCTCGGTTGTTGCCGTATAGCTCAACGAAAGACGGAATGCGGGCGTACCGTCCCACGTTGCCTCGCAAAGATGTTCCGACGCCCAAGGTCCGTAGGGCTCCCAGCCGAAGAACAGGCAACAAGCGATCAGTGGGGTCGGTCTGGGGCAGGTTCTCGCCGAACGAATCGCGCCCCGTTCGAACGTCGCGCGAGGCCTCGAGGCGAAGGGACGGAATCACATCCAGGCCGAGCCCGGCGCTGTGAACGTCGATTTCGACCCCCGCGCTTGCAACCGAGCGGCGGGCAGGAAACCCGACTGGCATGCTGGGATTCAGACGATTCTGCGGGAGGTAATCCTCGCCGCGCCCCTCCATCACGCCGGCTATCCGGACCTCATCGCCCAACGCCTTCTCCGCGGTCACGGTGGTCCCCGCCAGGCGCGTGCGATCGTGGGTAGCCGTGGGTACGCCCACGATTTGATGCAGAGGATCCTGGAGCTCGTCCCAGGTTGCCGAGGCGAACAACGCCGCCCGGAGTCGACTGGAGGCGCCCAGATCGTCCCGTGATTCATAGTCGAGGTGTGCCAGCAGGCGCGTCGTCGCCGCGCGCGCGTCGGATCGAAAAATGTTCTGAGCCGCCAGCCCCTGATCGCGCGTGATACCAATGAAGCCGCCGCGAAGTTCACGACGTCCGGCCAAGGCAACGGCGGCGCGCAGAACCCCGTCGATCTGTGACAGGTCGGAATTTTCGCGCGTCATCGGCTGGTAGCCGCCGGGAACCGCGGGTGGCGCGTCAGGGAAGTCGCCCTTCGCCCGCAGCACGTGCAATCCACCGTACAGCCGTAGACGGCCCACACTGTTGCCCGCCGTCGCATCCGCGGACATCGTGCGAAANNAAACGCGGACCTCGTCGGGGTTCGCCCCCCGCAGCGAAACCGCGGTGAAGGACCCGAGCCCTCCGGAGCGCGTGATATTTGCGCCCGGCACCTCCAGAAGCAGCGAGCCCAAGTCTTCCGCGGCGTGCGGACTTTCCGCCGGTATGAGTACCGAGGCGGCCGCCGTGCGATCCTCCTGGGGCGCTGTCGCCGCAATCCGCCGCGCGCTGACCGTCGACCGGTTTTCTGGACCATCTTCGTCCCGCGGAGGTCGGGCGGATTGCGGGGGTGGCGCGGCCGCCGCCGGGGCGGGGCTCTCTATCGACTCAACGTCTGGCAGCCGACCGTCGGACAGCTCACCGTCGGACGATCCNNCCGCCGTCGGGCAGCCCGCCGTCCGGTACATCGGGGCCGCGCGCATCGCTGGCCCAGGCCGGCTGAACTCCCAGCATCGAAAGCAGGGCCCCGCACACGACAAACGCCCCCGCGCGCGGGAGCGCGAGAACCAGAGAAAATGTCGTTGCCGGGGCCGCACGTCCTTCGCATGCCGCCCAGGCCGTCCGGGACGGCATGAAGAAACCCCTCTCTTCGCCGTCGAAAAAGAGGGGACACTGGCCATGACGTGGACAGACGCCCCTTCGTCGACCGCGAAGGTGAGAAAGCTCTGCCTTGGGTAGGTCTCCTGGCTCGTGACCCTGGCCCCTCCCCTTCCCTGGCGCAATGGGACTTGCGCCAAGTGGGACTGCGAGGGGTGGTATCTGTCACTTACAGTGGCGGGACCGCGC
>PMNO01000047.1:0-3520 GCA_003161835.1 Myxococcales bacterium
GCCCTGTTCGAGTCGCTCGACGCGGAGACGGGCCTGCCTCCCGAACTTTCGGACACCGATCTGACGACGTTCGACTCCGATGTCTTGGCGGCAAACGGCGTCATCTCGTTCGTCCCCACGTATCCCCTGTGGTCGGATGGTTCGGGAAAGCTGCGCCACATCCGGGTGCCCAAGGGCAAGAGCGTCGTCTTCGACAAGGACAAGCAGACTTTCTCGATCCCCCCCAACACGCGCTTTTACAAGACCTTCTTCCGCCAGGTGATCGACGGCGCGGGCCGCGCGAGCAATCGCAAGATCGAGACGAGGTTGATCGTGTCGCGCGCCGACACGGTGGACGTCGACGGCAAGACGCCTCTGCCCACCGCCCTTTACGGCACCTACGTGTGGAGCGACGACGAGAGCACGGCCACGCTCTTGACCGAGCCGTACCGGGACAACACGAGGTTCGCGGACAAGACTATCCAGTACGTGACCGATGAAATTGCGTACCGCAATCTGGTCGACAGTCTGGCCGTCGGCGCGGGCGTGAACTCCGACGACAACCCCCGCCTGGTGAAGGCTTTGAAGGCTCAGCCCGATCTGGTCCAACACTACGCCATTCCGGGCGCGATCCGGTGCGTCCAGTGTCACCAGGGAAGCCCAAGCCAATCCTTCGTGCTGGGGTTCACGCCGCTGCAGCTTGCGCGGCGAGAAACGGGAACGGGGGGAACCTACGAGCCCACCGGCGCGGACGAGCTCAATCAGCTTCAGCGATTCATCGACTACGGGTTGATTTCGGGAATGAATTCTCCCGCGGACGTCGTGCGCCTCGAGGATTCACAGGCGCCGCGGAAGTTTCGCACCGACGGCGAGCTGAAGGCGCAAGCGTACATGATCGGCAACTGCGCCCACTGTCACAACCCGCGCGGCTTTCCCAGCCTCGTCAAGCCAGAGCTGGCGGGGGTCTTGAATTTCCTGCCCACGACCGGCCAGGCTGGTGGCGGCATATTTGAATTTCCCCTCGATAAAATGAGCCCCGTTCGTTCCCGCGGCGCCGATGGCGACGTACAAATGCCCTACATCACGCCATCGCTACGCGACTACCCGGTCGCGGACCTCGAGCTGTACAGAATGGACAACGGCGCGTATGTCGGCGGATCCTCCTCGGATGGAGTCAGTGAGGTCACTTGGACCCCGAAATACGATAGCGTGATGGAACAATCCGGTCTTGGATGTCGACAGGCCAAGACTAAATACGACACGGCCTACTGCCGTCGTGGGTCCGGTCAGGAGAACAGGACGTCGGGACGCAGCTTCATTGCCGCGCCCTGGCGCAGCCTCCTGTACCGCAATGTCGATGCGCCCTTTCCGTACTTCGACGACTACGTTCCGTTCCCCCACATGCCCATGAATTCGCCTGGGTTCGACTGCCGGGCGCCTCGCATCATGGGCGATTGGATGGTTGGCCTGCCGGCGGCACGGAAGCGCCCTGACATCAACGAGGACGCCTTACCCAAGGGAGCGGGCATCACCAAGAAGGGAGACGGAACGTACGACGACGCGGAGCAACCATACGTGGAGGTGAAACCGGGTGACCCTGGCTACGCGGCCGCCCAAGATGCCGCACGCAACCGCCTCGCGGAATATCACGACGGTGCGCGCTACACCTATTGCGAGACCGTTCTGGGCAAGGACATCCTAGACCCCGTGGGCACAGGCGTAGGCGGCACCGTTGCCGCGACGGACCCCGGCCGCGTCGCGTACCTTCCCGACCCGAACCGCTACATTTTTGGGGGGAACCCCGTCGTCGACCCGATAGATTCAACTCAGTACGTTCTACCGGTGATGGGCGTCCCCTACCACAGTCACTGGTTCAACTACGATCCCACCGACGCTCCCGGGGACTGGTCGCCGCGCCGGGCGACCGCGTGGAAGAGCGCGTTGGTCGAGCGCGTGCCCGACGAGGCCGTGCCGGCCGGACAGGTGAGCCTCACGGAGCGAACTATGAATGTTAGTACCGGACAGCCCAACTATGACAACGATGTCGACAATCGGAGAAGGGTGGTTGAGGCTATCAATCAATCCCCATTCAGCGATGCTCTGCAGACATTCGCGCTCACGGAAGTACCCTACGGGCTATGGCTGAACAAGCCGGAGTGTCAAACCAAGCTGGCGACCATGCGCAAGGCGGGCGACCCGCAATTCTCGGGATCCAAGCGCCCAGTGTGGATGGATAGAGTGGACATGACCACGGGTAAATCAACTTCACCCGATGCTCCCGTCTTCATGATGTCGCCTGGAGCTGCCCTCTATAGACACATTTGTTTCAATTGCCACGGCCCGAAGGCCGATGGACACGGCCTGCAGGGCGATGCGCTCGCCGCCTCATCCGAGGGCCTGGCCCGTCCCGCCAATTTCATGGCGGGGCTCTTTGGTCCGCTCGACAAACCCGGTGCAAACATCAACGCCGTCTTCGGTGGCCTCAAAGAACCAGCCGCAACCTGGGGCTCCCGCTACATGGCGTGGATGGCGCTGGGTGGCACCCTCCAGCTGATTCCAAAGGACATTATTCACCAAGTCGAGGCCACCCGAGTCCTTGGTAAACCACGACCTCACACGGAACAACTGAAGGGCACCGTGGCGACGAATGCGAACATGCTGAACCTGGCCAAGGGTCTGTGCTCGATCGTCTTGCCGGATCAGTCAGGGCCTCAGTTGAAGGCCGACGATTGGAGCTCCGGAGGTGGCCCGCCTGAAACTGGATATCCGCCGGCGGCATCGAAGGTCGCGCCGTTCATCACCGCGAACTACGACTGGGAGATGTGGATGAACCTATGCAGCCGCTTCAGCCCACCGGTTGTGCGGGTGTACGGAATCCACCAAGCCACAGGTGGAAACATGCCCTGGGTCGGATATCTCAAGGCCATCTTCTACGCCGATGGCTCCACGTCGAATGATCCGGCAACCATCGGAACCAAGTTCCCCTACCCGGCAAACGCGCCCGTCCTCGATCACAATTCGATCGTGAGAACCGGCGTCCACCCCGACAACTACTATCCCGCGTGCGTTCAGCAGCAGAACGACCCGATGCCGCACGACAACGAGGGAGCGGTTTACGCTCCTGCTCCCGACGATGTCGTCGCCCAGTTCCAAAAGAACTCAAAGATGCCGTTTTGCCCCCCGGGCTTCCTCGCCAAGGGCGGTCTGATGTGGCGAACATTGACGGATGATCCAGATCAAGTCGATAACCTCAGGGAGTGGACTCTGCGGGGCGCGATTGCGGCGGGGATGTCGGTCTTTGCCTATCTGCGCACCGCGGATCTCATCCACACACAACCCCTGTACTACAACGAGTGCCAGCTCCTGCCGTAGCGCTTGCCGTAGCGCCGTCCGGAAAGACCCCCGTTCGCGGCCGCCGGTGGAGCCCCCGTGCTTTGCACTCCGGGCGTGTTCGCACCGACCCTTCCTGATACTGCCCCTCCGGGCTCGGCCCCCAACGGCTGCACGGGTTGTGCCCTCTGCCCGTCAACGCGGCGGATCC
>PMNO01000047.1:3561-3745 GCA_003161835.1 Myxococcales bacterium
GAACTGAACATGGCGTTCCAGATTGGCCCTGCAACCACGGGAATACCGAGTTATTTCTCAATTCAAGCCCTTCTGGGCGAGTCTTTCTTACACTACCCGATGGCGCGCGGGCTGTGGGTCAACGCCGCTGTCCCGGTCAACGTGACGGTTAACGAGAGCCAACTTTTGCGCTGCTTCGGAAGCG
>PMNO01000292.1 GCA_003161835.1 Myxococcales bacterium
CCCGCGCCGCCCGCGCCGCCCGCACCAGTCGTCGTCATTCGGCAGGTGCCACCCGGCTGACAGGTATTTCCGGAGCAACAAGCGGCGTTGAGGGCTCCACACGCCATGCAGGTGTCCGGCAGGTTTCCGGCCTGCGTGGCGCACCCTAGCCCGGCGTTGCAGGCGTTGCCGCCGCAGCAGATCTGGTTGGAGCCTCCGCAAGACGTGCACACCCCTGCTCCAGTTGCACCTACGCACGCGAATCCCGCACCACAAGCATTCGCCGCGCAGCACGGCTGACCGGAGCCACCGCACGCATTGCACATACCCCCCGCGCACAGGCCCCCCGCTTGGCAAGTGTTTCCGGCGCAACATGCCGTCGCGAGCGCGCCGCAATTCATGCAAACGTTGGGGCCGATGCCGGGAGGATTCGCGCAGCCCAATCCCGCGTTACAGAGATTGCCGACGCAGCAGTTCTGGCCGGTTCCGCCGCAAGGCGCGCCACCCGCACCGCCGGCTCCGCCCACGGGCATTCCGGCGGTGCCGGCNNACACCCGCGGCGGAGCCCGCCGTGCCGCCCCCGGTGCTCGTTGCGCCGGCCGAGCCGCCCGTGGAGCTGGAACCCGCCGTGCCGCCGCCGGTGCCGAACGCGCCTCCGGAACCGAACGCGCCCCCGGTGCCGAATGAGCCGCCTGTCCCGACACGCCCGCCGGAACTGGTCGCGTGATCCGCTGATCCGTCGCTCGGGCTGCTGCTACTGGTCCCGCCGCATGCGCCCGCCCCAAGGATCACAGTGGCCATGAGGGTGGCCGTCGCCCAAAGCGCTCCGTGTCGCGCGCACAGTCTGGCGCCCGCGTGCTTCGCATCCATCACGCGCGCCGACGAACTCGTTGAAATACCATTCGGATCGTTCATCTGGTTCTCCATTGCCGGGGACATGTTTGCGGGTGAGTCGCCTGTCAAGGGCGCGGGCGCCCCCTCTGGTTCGAATTGGTGCCGATGGATGCAACTCTCCGTCATTCGGAATCTGCAATCGGGGCCCGTGCGTTAGTGGTCTCCCGGGCGGCCGTGTTCCCGTGTTTACCGTCACAGCCAGATCGTCAAAACGCTTGTCTTGATGGAAACATCTTCCTGATAAGTCGCAATCCCGATCGCGCCGTGACTATATTGGTCCGCCATGGCGGGATTGGCGGGACAACATGTCGTGATCACGGGAGGCGCCGGCGCGCTCGGTGCGACGGTGGTTCAGGCTTTCATTCAAGAGGGGGCCTATTGCCACGTTCCGGTTCGCGGCGCCCACGCCGCGTCGGGATCCGATGCGACCATGAACGGCGGTGGGGTCCGATACGTTGCGGGAGTGGACCTCACCAACGAATCGGCAGTCACCGCGTTTTATGCCGGGTTGCCCAACGATTTGTGGGCGTCCGTGCATTTGGCGGGCGGATTCGCGATGGGGGGCATCACGGAAACCTCGCTGGGTGACCTGCGATCGCAGATTGACGTGAACGTCATCACGACCTTCTTGTGCTGTCGCGAGGCCGTGCGCCGATTTCGCCTGCGCCCCCGCGGCGGAGGGGGGCGGATCGTCAACGTGGCGTCTCGGGCGGCCCTTCAACCGGGCGGGCACAGGGCCGCGTACAGCCTGTCCAAGGCGGCCGTGGTGTCGCTGACGACAAGTCTGGCGGAAGAGTTGAAGCGCGAGAACATTCTGGTCAATGCCGTGGCGCCCGGAGTGATTGATACCGCGATGAATCGCGCCGCGATGCCGGAGATTGAAGCGGCCGGGATGGTCACTCCCGCCATGATAGCCGCCGTGATCGTGTGGTTGGCCTCGCCGGCGAACACCATCGCGTCAGGCGCCGTGATCCCGGTTTGCGGCAACTCCTGACCAGACCAGGGGGGCTGTGGTTTCCAACCACAAAGAATCACAAGGAATGACAATTCGGCGACAATTGCCCCCGTAGTCTTCGGACATGGAATTTTCGTCGGTGTTGGTGGGAACTTATCTCGCGGTCTTATTGGTTCTGGCGTTCTACGGCTGTCATCGCTCAGTGCTGGTCTTTCTGTACTACCGGCACCGCGACAACAAGCCCCGCGCGGCGGGGGCGTTCACGGATTTGCCGGCCGTGACGGTGCAATTGCCCCTCTTCAACGAGATGTACGTCGTGGAGCGACTGCTCGAGGCGGTCGCGCTGATTCGATACCCGCGTGATCGCTTCCAGATTCAGGTGCTGGATGATTCCACCGACGAGACGCGCGAAATTTGCCGACGCAAGATCGCGGAACTGATGGAGCGCGCTCCCGAGCTCGATATCGAATACGTGCATCGGGTGGATCGATCGGGGTTCAAGGCGGGCGCTCTCGAGAACGGTCTGCGAACCGCCAAGGGCGAGTTCATCCTGATCTTCGACGCCGATTTTCTGCCTCAGTCGGACGTCCTCGAACGGACGATTCACCATTTCGTCGACCCCAAGGTGGCGGTGGTGCAGTGCCGCTGGGATCACGTGAACCGAAATTTCTCGGCTCTCACGGAAGTCCAGGCGCTGATGCTGGATGGCCATTTCATCATGGAGCACGCGGGTCGCAATCGGTCCGGGCGGTTCTTCAATTTCAACGGCACGGCCGGGATTTGGCGGCGGTCGGCGATCGCCGACGCGGGCGGCTGGCAGCACGATACCTTGACCGAGGACATGGACTTGTCGTATCGCGCCCAGATCCGCGGCTGGCGGTTCGTATACCTTCCGGAGGTCGCAGCCCCGGCGGAATTGCCGGTGGAGATGTCGGCGTTCAAGGCCCAGCAGTTCCGCTGGGCCAAGGGCTCCATTCAGGTTTCGCGAAAACTGCTGCGCACTATTTTGCGGTCGAACGCGACGTTTGCGCAGAAATCAGAGGCGTTCTTTCACCTGACGAACAATTTGTCCTATCCGCTGTTGGTGGTGTTGTCGTTGCTGCTGCTGCCGAATCTCGCGTTTCGGACCCAGCACGGCATTCGTGAAGTCCTGACCATCGATTTGCCCCTGTTTTTCGGCACCACGCTCTCGATCGCCTCGTTCTATCTGGCCTCCGAACGCGAGATCGAGCGCATGAACAATCCGGGGGGGGCGCGCCGGATTCAGTGGGCGGTGTGGAAGCGCCTGCCGCTGGTGATGTCGCTCGGCATTGGTCTTTGTATCAACCAGACCCGCGCGGTCATGGAAGCGCTGCTGGGCCGCGAAACCGATTTCGTCCGCACGCCCAAGCACGGCATTCGCGGGCGGCTGGGTTCGTGGAACGGCAAGAAGTACCGAGCCGCCAAATCGTTGACGCCGGTGTTCGAGCTGGCGATGGCCGCGTACTTCGTGGTCGCGGTCGGCTTCGCGCTCCGCAACGGCCACTATTTGTCGCTGCCGTTCCTGATGTTGTTTCTCTGCGGCTTCGGCTACGTGGGCTGGGTTTCCCTGTGGCAGGGCGGGCTCGGCGCGGCGCTGCGAGCCGCCTTCCGTTTGGGCGGCGACAAGGCGGTCACGGTCCAGGTCGTTCCTCCTCCGGCGTATCCGGCGCTGGCGCGTTTCTCGAATGCCGGGGCGTCGCTCGGCGACACGCGATCACTGGCGCCGGTCGATTCGCGCCCCGACGCCTGACGGCGCCGCCGTTCGGTCGTCGGCCTGGCTCGGACAGCTCGGAACTAGAGGGCCTTCTTGACCATGTCTTCGATCTTCGCGCGCGGCACGGCGCCGACCAGCTGGCCGACCACCTTGCCCTCCTTGAAGATCAGCAAGGTGGGAATGCTGCGAATGTCGTATTGCTGGGGTATTCCCTGGTTTGAATCAATGTCACATTTGCCGACCAGCAAGCGACCGCTGTATTCGGTCGCCAGCGCTTCCACGTGCGGGGCGATGGCGCGACAGGGCGCGCACCACGCCGCCCAGAAATCAACGAGAACCGGACTCTTGGCGCCCAGAACCTCGGTTTGGAAGTTGGCGTCGGTCACTTCGAGCAAATTGGTGCTGGCCATGATCGCCTGTGCTTAGCACGCGATTCGGGAGGTGTCATTGAATTTGGGGGACCCCACCGACCGCGCGCCAGGCCCTGCCCCAGAACCGTGGTAAAAATCCGACGTGGCCACCCTCACGACGGTTGAGATTTTGGCCTATGCGCTCGCGTCGGCCCTTTACCTCGGGTATCTCTTCACGACGCGCGGCCCGGTGACGCGGGTGGCTCGCATGGCGCTGGGCGTGGGTGTGGTGGCCCAGTTGGTGGAGATCGGTGTGCGTTGCTTTGCCCGACAGAACCCTGTCTCGTCCACTCCCGAAGCGGTGGCGCTGGTGGCTTTTCTCATCGCGTGCGGCACCCTCGTGGGCGGCCTGCGGTACAAGCTGGCGGCAGCCGGCGCGTTCTCGGTTCCCGCTTCCCTGATTCTGCTGGTGCTGGCGCGAGTGGTCCCGTCCGATGCGGAGGCGCCCCGCATGGGACCTCTCGGGATGGTGCACATTCTGCTGGCGACCGTGGGCGTGGCGGTGTTCGCGTTCGCCGCGGTGCTGGCGGTGCTGTACCTGGTTGAAGAGGGCCGGTTGCGACACAGACGTTTTGATCGGGTCGGGCGCGAGGCCCCGCTCGCGACGCTCGACCGACTGGCTCTGCGCTGCGTGTCCATTGGATTTCCCGTGTTCACGGTGGCTCTCGTCACCGGGGCGATCTGGATCGCGCGTCTGGGAGGGATCACCTCACCCGAGGCGCATCGGCCCGAATACCTGCTGGCGGTCGCGGCGTGGATGGCGTTCGGCGTGCTTCTGGTCGCGCGGGTTGGCGCCGGGTGGCGGGGACGGCGGGCCGCATGGCTCACCCTGGGTGGATTCGGGGGAACGCTGGTCGTTTTGGTCTTCTACGTCCTGAGGTACGCGGTCTAGATGCCCGGGGGAATCGATTTCCTGGTGATGGGCCTGTCGCATCGCACGGCGCCGCTCGGCGTGCGCGAACGGTTGGCCGTGGGGCCCGACCAAATCGCCGACACCGTTCGCGGCCTGGCCAACCTGTCAGGGGTGCGCGAAGCCGCGTTGCTTTCGACCTGCAACCGCGTCGAGGTCTACGCTGCGTCGCCCGATCCGGACGCGGCCATCGCGGCGTTGCGCGCGAACCTGGCGCAACGGTCGGGAACCACCGAGTCCGAATTGGGGCCACACCTCTACGTGCGGGTGGATGTCGAAGCGGTTCACCACCTGTTTCGGGTGGCCTCCAGCCTGGATTCGCAAGTCGTCGGCGAGCCTCAGATATTGGGTCAGGTGAAGCAAGCCCACGACAGCGCCATCATCGCCGGAGCCGCAGGGCCCGTACTCGCGGCGTGCTTCACCGGAGCGTTCCGGATCGCGCGGCGCGTGCGGCGGGACACGGAAATCGCGCGGAATCCGGTTTCGCTGAGTTCAGTTGCGATCGACTACGCGAAGAAGATCTTCGAGGGATTCGTGGGGCGGACGGTGTTGCTGGTGGGAGCGGGCAAGATGGCCGATTTGGCGGCGCGCGCGTTGCGGGGTCAGGGCGCCGAGTTGCTGGTCACGAACCGGACCGCGGCACGCGCCGACGATCTGGCGGCGCGCATTGGCGGTAGCGTGCATGCGTTCGAGGATCTGCAGGGCGCCCTGATACGGGCGGACATCGTCATCGCTTCGACGGGCGCGCGCCAGCCGGTGCTGACGCGTGCGCTGGTGGCGGGGGCCCAACGCAAGCGCCGCGGACGCCCCCTGTTCCTCATCGACATAGCGGTCCCGCGCGACGTCGAGACCGGGTGCGCCGAGCTATCCGATGTGTTTGTGGCCGACATCGACGATCTGCAGAAGCAAGCGGACGAACATCGAGATGAAAGGCGGGGCGAAGCCGATCGCGCCGAAGCGATGGTCGAGGGCGAGGTCGCCCGCTTTCTGGAGGCCTACCGGGGACGGCGCGTGGGGCCCACGATCACGGCGTTGCGCGCTCACGTGCTGGCCATCGCGCGCGCCGAGGCTGAACGGGTTCTGGGCGGTGCCGGCGCGCCGTTGGCCGGAGAACGAGAAAGGCGGGCCATGTTCGATCTGGCTGAGGGCATCGCGAAGAAGTTGCTGCACTTGCCCCAGGTCGTGTTGAAAAAAGGTGGCGCGGATCCCGTCGACGGCGCCGCGCTGGTAGCATCGGTTCAGCGCCTGTTTGAACTGGAGGTCGCCGATGGCGGGGGCGCCGCCGCTTCCGGCACCACCGCTCCCGCGGAGTCGGACGCCGAGGCATCGTCGGCGGGCAAAGTGGGGGGAACGTGAGCACACCTGGGCGTGCGTCCGTGGTGATAGGAACCCGCGGCAGTCCGTTGGCGCGCTGGCAGGCCGATCACATAGCCGCCGCGCTGGCACGCCTGCACCCGGGGCTCGAAGTCGAGCAGCGGATCATCGTCACCGACGGTGACCGATTTCAAGCCGGGCCGGTCGTCGATCTGGGCGGCAAGGGCGTGTGGGTCAAGGAGATCGAGGAGGCCCTGCTGGCGGGAACGATTGATCTGGCTGTGCACAGCCTGAAAGACGTGCCCGCCCAGCTGGCGTCGGGATTGGTGCTGGCGGCGATTCCGGTGCGGGCGGATCCTCGGGACGTCTTGATCAGCCGCTCTGGGCAGAGCTTGGGGACCCTACCGCCTGGCAGCCGCGTGGGCACGTCCAGCCTGCGACGGGTCTGCCAGGTGCGCGCCTTGCGTTCCGATCTGCAAGTCGAGCTTCTGCGTGGCAACGTGGACACGCGCTTGCGCAAGGTGGCGGAGGGCATCGTGGACGCGGCGATCCTGGCGGCGGCGGGCCTGGATCGTCTGGGGCTGGCAGGGCGCATCACCGAACGCTTGGAGCCGGAGGCTATGTTGCCGGCCATCGGGCAAGGCGCGCTGGCCCTGGAAACCCGGGCGGACGATGCCCGGGTGCGGGAGCTGTGCGCGGCTCTGTCCGACCCGGACGCGGAGGTCACGGTGGCCGCCGAGCGGGCCTTGCTGGCGGGCCTGGGCGCGGGGTGTCGGACGCCGGTGGCTGGTTATGCGGTGGTCCAGTCAGGCGCAGGCGTCGTCGTGTTGCGTGGATTGGTGGGCCGGCCCGACGCCAGCGAGATTCTGAGGGACGAGGTGCGCGGTCCTGTCGACCGGGCCGCCGCGCTGGGGTCGACTCTCGCCGATCGGCTGCGCGCCCGCGGGGCTGATCGCATCTTGGCTGAACTGGGCTGAATCCCGCCTTTTTTGACCGTTTCCACCGATCCCCATACGATTCACGACAGCCGCGGCGTCGCATGGTTCGGTACGCGGCGCGACAAATGGTCAGGCTGATGCAGGAGCAACGGGGTGCGTGCACGGCGCAATACGCGTCGCAACGCGCGTGCAAGACTCCCTTCCCGGCGTTGCGGTGGCGCGGCGGCTTCGGTCTGGCGACGGCGCTCGCGCTGGCCGTGGCCGGATGCGCGAGCGTCCTGCGTCCCCCGGCGCCTGCACCCGACCAAGAGCGAGCGGCGCTGGACCTGAGGGCCAAGAACGCTGGATACGTGCGTCGTATCGAGGAACTTGAGAATCGTATCTTCATTCTCGAGGACCAGCTCGACAGCCGGAAGCTGGCGACCGAGCAGCGCGCGCCCGCGACCTTGCCCACGCGCACGCTGCGATCCGCATCGCGCGCGTCCCTCCCGTCGCGGCCGGCTCCCAAGGGAACGACTTCACGCGCCGCCCCGGCGGCGTTCGAGCCGCCGATCGGCGCGGGCGTGGACACGGTCGAAACCACGATCGTGGCCGAGCATGCGGTGGACTACACGGGAGACGCCTTGCAGGGCGCGGCCCCGTCCCCAAACCCCGCGGCGGAGGGAGACGTCCGTCCGATGCTGCGGCTGTCGTCGGCGTCGTCCGCGCGCGACCGGGCCGCGCGCGGGATCTCCCCCAACTCCACCCCGGAGCCTGACGCTGACCGCCGCATGGATCTATCGGATAGCGAGCGCGCCGTACCCGACCCCTTGCGTGTCTACCGCGGGGCGCTCGAGACCTTGCGGGCGGGCCATCCGGAAGCCGCGTTGCCCCAGTTCCGACGTTTCCTCGACGGCAATCCCCGGCACGACTACGCGGACAACGCGCAATACTGGATCGGCGAATGTCACTATGCCGAGCAGCAATTCGCCGCCGCCGCGCACGCGTTTCGGGAGGTGGTGGAGCGATACCCACGCGGCAACAAGGTACCGGACGCCATGTTGAAGCTGGGGTTCACCTTGCAGGCGCTCGGCGACGAACTCGGCGCGCGCGCGGTCTTGGAATCGCTGGCCCGCGCATTTCCCAAGCACGAGGCCGCGCGATTGGCCAGTGAACGATTGGCGCATCCGGAGGCTCCCCCCGGGGGGCCAGGTCAGCCGGCGATCCTCGGCACGGTGCTGCCGCTTGCCATACCGCCGGTTACGGCGGGAGCCGCCGCCGCGGCTGACGTGGGTCGGGCGCGCCCGTGACGGCGCGGATTGCGGCCCGCCGGGTATTCCTGGTTGCCGCGATCGCCGGTGCCCGCACCACTCATCCCGCGCCGGCCCGCGCCCAGCCCGCTCCGGAGCAGGCTCCAGCCGGGATCTACGGCATAGATAGCGACGCTGACTCCGAAGACACCGAGACAGTGCCGCCGCTCGACGATTCCTCCGCGGCGCACGGGGCGACGGCCACCACGCACATGGTTCGCAAGGGTGACACGCTGTGGGAGATCTCACGGGCGTATCTTCACGATCCGTGGCGATGGCCCAAGGTTTGGGCGCTGAATCCCGAGATCGCGAATCCACACTGGATCTTTCCCGGACAGACAGTTCGATTGCGCGACGCGGAGCAACCGGGCGCGGCGCTGACCGCGGCGGGAATGCCGCCCCGGCCGCCCGTGGTTGCCGAGCCCTCCGTCGGTCGCTCGTCACTGGGCCGTACCGCCGAGGCCGATACCCAAGACTTGCGGCAGCTAGGCTTCGTTGACGACGACGGTCTCAAGGCCTCGGGCGTCATCAACGGCTCCCTCGAAGAGAAGATCATGCTGGCGACGGGCGACCACGCTTACGTGGAGTTTCCCGCCGGGAAAACCCCCCAGGGGGGCGCGCGTTACTCCGTCTATCAGGTCGATCGGGAGCATCCGTTGCGTGAGCCGAAATCGACGTTGATCCTGGGCTATCTGGTGCACGTCTACGGAGAGGTGATCATCGACAGTCTGACGGATCGGCCCATCGCGAACGCTCGTCTGGTGGGCGTCAACGAACCGGTCGAACGCGGCTATCGCGTCGGGCCCGTCTTTCGCCAGCTCAAGTCGGTCAGGCCGAAACAAAACCTGGCTGACATGACGGCCCGGATCGTGGCGTCGGTCGAACCCAACATGCTGATTGCCAATCAGATGTTCGTGGTCTTGAACCGCGGGCGGCGACACGGGGTGGAGATAGGAAACCGGTTCCTGGTGCTGAGACAGGGCGACGGTATCAAGCGGATGATGGAGGATTGGGACACAACGGATCACCGATTTCCGCCCCACGCCGTCGCCGAAATTACCGCCGTGGACGTACAGAACGAAACCACCGTCGGGTGGATCTCGCGCGGCACCCGCGAATTGCATGCGGGCGATCTGGCCGATCTGCGCCGGGGCTACTGACGGATCGTCGACGGACGGGCCACGGTCAGTGCGCCAGCCCGACCTTGAATTTTTTACCCTTGATGCGACCGGCGCCGAGGCTTTGCACGGCCCGCTGCACGCTATCCTTGGCCACCGCCACATACGAGAAACGATCGTGGATTTCGATTTTTCCGATGTCCTTCCCGTCGAGACCGCCTGCCTCGCCGGTCAGGGCGCCCAAGATGTCGCCCGGGCGCATCTTGTCCTTGCGGCCACCCGAGATGTAGAGGGTCTCCATTCTGGCTTCCGCGGGTGGCGGGGACGGGTGATCCAGCTCCTCTGCGCTTGCGATGGGAAGCGGCGGTTGCCTTTCGAACGCTGCCCCCACGACGCCTTCGATCGCGCGGGCCTTGCCGCGATCCGCCGGGCCCACCAACGAGACGGCCAGACCCACCTTTCCGGCCCGGCCGGTGCGCCCGATGCGGTGGACGTAGATTTCGGGCTGGAACGGGAGCTCGAAGTTCACGACCAGATCCAGGCTATCGATGTCCAAACCGCGCGCCGCCACGTCGGTCGCAACCAGGACTCGCGTGCTGCGATTGCGAAATTTCGCCATCACGAAATCCCGTTCCTTCTGTTCCAGATTGCCGTGCAAGCCGGCGTTGCTCACGCCCGCCGCCGACAGGGCGCTTTCCACCTGGGCGACGGTTGCCTTCAGGTTGCAAAACACGATGGCCGACTCGGGCGGGTTCTGGCGCAGCAGCCACAGCAGGGTTCCGAGGCGGGTGTCGTCGTCGACCGGATATGCGAGCTGGCGAATCCGCGGGGCCGCGTCTTCGGACGCCGAGATGGTGAGCCTGACGGGATCTCGTTGATGCGCGCCGCTCATGGCCTCGATGGATCGCGGATAAGTTGCGGAAAAAAAGACCGTCTGCCGATCCGGGGGCGGCTCGCCCAGAATCTGGCTCACCTCGGCGCCGAACCCCATATCCAGCATCCGATCCGCCTCATCCACCACGATCGTCGCGATACCTTTCAAATTCAGCGCGCCGCGGGTGACATGGTCCAGCACCCGGCCCGGAGTGCCCACGACCACGTGCACGCCTCTTGCGAGCGCCGCCAACTGCGGGTTCATGGGCTGGCCGCCCGACGCGATCAGGACCTGCAATCCAGCCTCGCGGCGTCCGAGCTTGCGCATTTCGCGCGCCACTTGCGTGCACAGCTCGCGGGTGGGGCAGAGGACCAGCGCCTGGGGCTGGCGTCGGGAAAGGTCGAGGCCGTTCAGGATCGGCCACGCGAAGGCGGCGGTCTTGCCGCTGCCGGTGGTGGACTGCGCGATCAGATCCTGGCGCTGCAGCATGAGGGGAATTCCCTGCAACTGAATCGGCGTCAGGGTCGTGAAGCCGAGTTCCCCCGCCACTTGCAGCAAGGTGGAGGACAGCGGCAACGAGGCGAAGTCCGCCACGGGGCGCTGTTCCGAATCGGCCGGCGGCAACATCGACATGGATGACGGCTGATAGCAACTGTCGCGCGGAAGTCCACGCATTTGAT
>PMNO01000404.1 GCA_003161835.1 Myxococcales bacterium
ACCACCGAGGCATGCGCGCTCACGCCCTTCGATGACCCTTCCTGATTCGGCTTGATGATCAACGGGAACTTCAGTTTCGGGGACAGGCGTTCGCGACCCGTTTCCATGACCTGGAACTCGGCGGTCAGGATCCCGTGCTGGAGCAACACCCGCTTGGACAGCGCCTTGTCGAGCGCGATCGACAGCGTCGCGGCGTCGGACCCGGTGTACGGAATTCCCATGAGCTCGCACAGCGCCGGTACGGCGGCCTCGCGATTGCGCCCGGCCACGCCTTCGGCGATGTTGAACACGAGGTCCACCGGAGTCTCCATGAGCTGGCGCGGCAACTCCGCGGTGGCCTCGAACATCATCACCTGGTGTCCGTGGCTCTCCAGCGCGTCGCGGATCGAATCGATGGTTTCAGGGGCGTCGTATTCCGCTTCGGCATCGTTGCCGTGCTTGGAATCGACGCGCTTGACATTGAAGGTAAAGCCGATCCGCAACGGTTCGGGCGGGCGGCGTTTCTTGTTGCCCGGCTTGACGATCAGCCCCTGCCGGCGAGCGGCGCTTTGAACGATGGCCTGCAAGGTATCGGCGTAGTCCAGACCTTCGCGTGCGGCGGCCGCGAACGTGCTTGCGCCGCGTTCCAGCGAGGGCAGGGCGTTCACTTCGAGCAGGTACAGGCGGCCATCGTCCCCGAGGCGAAAATCGACCCGCCCCAGATCCCGCATCCCCAATGACCGGACCGCCGCCTTCGTGATGGCGCGCACCCGAGCCACGACGTCGCGGGGTAGATCCGCCGGACACCTCACCGAGACCGATCCGGAATCAGCGGATTTCAGGCGATAGTCGTACAGATTGAAGCGACTGCGCGCCGCCGGTTCGACATCGTAGTCGACCGGCAGCAGGACGCCTTCGTCGCCGTACCCTTCCAAGAACGGCACCGTCAGATCGCTGCCGGCGACGAACTCCTCGACCAGAACGCCGCTCGGGTAGCTACGCACGGCGCGCGGGAGCATGTCCGCCAGCTGCCGCGCGTCTCGCGCGATCGCCTCGTCCGCGATGCCCTTCGACGACCCCTCGTAGTTCGGCTTGACGATCACGGGCATCGCTAGACCCAGCGTTCCAGGCTCTTTCATGCGGCGCAGATCGTCCGGCGTCACCAGCCTGGCGCGCGGCGTGTCGACGCCCTGATTGGCCAGGACCAACTTGGTCAGCCATTTGTCCAACGTGACCGTCAGGACATACGCGTCCGAGCCGGTGTAGGGAAAGCCCAGTTCCTCGAACAATGCGGGATAGAACGCCTCTCTGGCTCGTCCCCGGCGTCCCTCGGCGGTGTTGAAGATCAAATCGGGACCAATCGACTCGATGCGCGCCGCCAGGTGCGACGCCGGTCCCGTCACCTCGACCTTTTCCACCTCGTGGCCGCCTGCTCGTAAGCCATCCGCGATGGCATCCACCGTCTCGACGGTGTCGAACTCGGCCTCCTCCTCGTTGTCCGTTAGGCGAAGATTGTGGGTGAACGCGATCCTCATTTAGCGTGGCCCTGCCGCGACCCTGCGCGCGAGCCAACCCTAACAGGTTCCATCATGCGCGTTGAACCTTTTCCGTCGCAAATAGCTCAGCCGAGCAAGATCCCGCCACGGCCATCGAGCGCCTCCCCGACCTTTTCGCCCAGCTTCTTCAAATCCTCGCTCGGCCTGACCAGATACGCGTCCACGCCTGTGGCGAAGGCCTCCTTCACCGATTCAAACGAGGGATACCCCGTATAAAGGACGGACGCGCAGTGCGGAAGCAATTGCTGCGCGTGCTCTATCACCCGCAGTCCCGAGATTCCGGGAAGGTGCCGATCAGCCAAGACCAGATCGAAGTGTTCCTGCTTGAGTTTCTCCAGGGCCTCGTCCCCATCCTCGGCGGCGATGATCTGGTAACTGCGCCCCAGGTACTCGGCGATCAGTTGCCGGCGGGCGCCTTCCGCCTCGACCAGCAACACGCGCCCGGTGCGTCCCGCGGGAATGACGCGGGGGCGGGCCATCAATTCATCCCGTCGCGTCAGCGCCCGCCGGATGCGCATACGCAGATCCTCGACGTCATGAATCGGTTTTTCGATGTAGTCGAGGGCGCCCATATCCAGGGCTTCCACGGCCGAGTCGAGCGAGGAGTACCCGGTGATCATGACGATGGCCGGCGCTGGGGTCAGCGATCGGGCGACGTGCAGGACCTCCATGCCGGAGGCGCCGGGGAGATTCTTGTCAGTCAGCACCAGATCGAACCGACGCTTCCGCATCAAGTCGATCGCCTCCTCGGCCGATGCCGCGGTCGTGACCCGATAGCCACCCCGGCGCAAGGCTTCGCGCAGGACCGTCAACACCACGGCCTCGTCATCAACGACCAGGACTTCGTGCCCGGTCGGAATGATGGGCGTCGCGGGCTTTGCAGATGTGGCGTCCGCGATGAGGCGCGCATCGACGTCCGGGCTGGGATTGATGACGCCAGGGCGCTCTTGGTCATTCAAGAGCCCAAAGCTGGAGAGGGTTTCCATCAACTCGAGGCCCACCAATTCGGCGTGTCGCCGGGATGCCGCCGAGGCAGCGATCCTGCCTAGCAGCGAGGCTTGCGCGCGCGGCACATAGGCGCGGACACCGCCGTAAATGGTTTCGCGGAGCCGATCGACGCTGGGCGATGAATCAACGACAATCAGGGCGGCGCCCGCGGCGCGATCGCGTGCTTCTTGCAAGACCTGATCGGGGGACGCGCCCGCCGATAGAGCAACGACCACCGCGTCCGGTGCGGCGACGGACATCGTGGTTCCGACGTGACGCGCCAGATCGGAATCTCCCATGACGGCGATCTCGGGCTCCGCGCGGGAGGCCGCAAGGTGCGCGGAAAGCGCCGCCGCCAATTTCGGTTCCGTCGCGCCGAGAATGTCGCGGATCCCGTTGAAGGCGTTCAGGACCAGCAGGCCCCGCGTGCGGACCTGGCGGGACGCGACCAGCCGCTTTACGTGCGCGCGCAGCAACACGTCCACTTCAGGCAGCGGCATCGGGAACACCGCCGCGACCTCATTCCCGAAGGCCTCGGCGCATCGGATCGGATCGCTCGGCGCGATCAGGACCAGATCCGTGAACGGCCGCAGCTCGCGCCACGCCGCCAGGGGGTTATTCGGGGTGCCGCTGCCGGTTGCCCCGGGTTCCGAGGTCAGGAATGCCAGATCGAACGATTCATCGGCCAGGTGTACGAGCGCCTCCGCAATCGAAGGCGTCTCGATGATCGAACCCTCTCCCAACAACGCGTGCGCGATGCGGCCTCGATCGATGGCGTCGACCACTCCGAGCAAGAAACGCCTCTCACCCCCGCGGGCGGCCGTGCGCAGAAGGTCCAGGCAGGCTCGCGAATCCGCGCTTGTCACCATGAGGCTTTTTGAGATTGTACTCCAGTGCGGCTTCGCCGCCATGATGGGCTGTCCCCCTCATGTGCTTCCCGTAGGCCCCGGAAAATGGGGTGCGGAATCTATTGGATAAGGCGTCTATTATTTATTGGATAGGCGACCCCCCGGAGCTTCAAGGGATGACGCATGCAGGATGACAGCCGTGAACCCCCGGACGCGAGCCACGGTCTGCCCGCGAGCAGCCCGCGAACCGGTCCGGCGGAACTGTCCCCGTTTCGGGCACTGAGTCCGCCAGCCATTCGCTCCTCCGCCCGTCGCTGGATAGGTGAACGCGTCACCAGCGGAGTCGCGCGGTTCTTGGATCTCACGGCACGGCGCGGTGCCGTGCGCGACGGTTCCGACCACGTGGTCGCACTGTCGCGAACGGGCGGCCCCATTGCACGCTGGATCTCGTTTCCCCGGGGCGTGCGCACGACCACCGCGGTCACGTCCGCCGTCGCGCTGGGACTGGGAATCTGGGGGCTTGTGGTCTTCGCCGGCTACAGCTTCGCTCCCGGGGCCGCCGCCATCGCGGCGGGATTGGCCCTCGCCACGTCCGCCGGACCCATCGGCGTGCGCCTGGCGAATCGGCTACACCGCCTCATCTCGTTGCGTCGCCGCTTTCGGATCTCGGAGTTGCGCGGGTTGCCAGATCGCCGGGCCGTGGCGGTGCGGGGCGTGGTCCTCGCCAGCCGAACCGCCTCATCCCCCCTGGATCGCCGTGCCATTGTCTGGTCGCTCACGCGCTTTCGCCGGGGAAGGCCGCCGCTCGTCCGCGCTTTCTTTCACGAAGTCGCCTTTGATTTCATGATCGCGGACGGCACCGATGAACCCATCTGGGTCGAGGTCGCGGGCGGAATGCTCATCGATCGCTTCGCGGCCGACCAGCGGGTGCAGTTTCGGAGCACGACCCTCCTGGATATCGATCACCCATTTCTCACCCAACTGCGCATTCGCGACCGCGAGGTGCGCGCCGCGGAGATCGCGATTGCCGCGGGTGATGTCGTCGAGGTGGTGGGGCGTTTGTCGCGACGCCTCGACCCAACGGCGCCCTCGGATTCGGGCCGCGAGCCACCGCAGCGTCGGGTGTTGCGTTCGGGCACGCGGGTGCCGGTCATGATCCGAAAAATCGTCGAACCTGATCTGGATCTGGCGCGCGTGCGCCGGTCATTGCCACGAGGCGCCCCGGATACCAGTCCCGGGGAGCCGCCGGCACGAAGGTTCTGAGCTGGAGGGGTGCGGGGCGGGTGCCGGCAGGTAAGGTGTATGCTGGTGCTCGTCTTGCATAGTGAATCGTCTGTAGGTCAGCTATCCGCGAAAACCTTTCGGAGAGGACAGCCATGAAGCTCATGTCAGCCGGTCGCACAGCGGGCTTCCGGGATCCCATCACGGGTTTGGGTACCCTAGCCGTCATGCTGGGTGTTCTTGGCGTTCACACTGGCGAGGCGCTGGCACAACAGCCCGCTGAGGCCGCGCCCGTTCCCTCGGCGTCACCCACACCGCCGCCGGCCCCGGGGCCTGGCTATCAGCCAGAGGCGCCCCAGTATCCCCCTGGCTATGGGCCTCCCCCCGGCTACGAACCGCCACAAGGGTACGGGCCCCCCCCGGGATATTCCCCGCCGCGGGGTTACGGGGCCGCGCCACCGGCCTATGGAGCGCCGCCGCCACGATATTCGTACTACCCGCCGCCCCCTCCGCCGCCCCCAAGATCGGTGGGGACCGATCGTGTGTTCACGATCGGCGGATCTTTGGGACTGGGGGCGATGCACTTTTATGACGAACTGCCCCAGCCAACCTCGGGTCCCGCCACGGGCTACTCCGGGCGCCTGGGCTTCGGCATCGCTCCTCGATTGCTGCTGTTGGTCGGCGTGGACGGCGCGGTCTCCGAGGCCAACAACCTGGTGTTCGACCAGAGCGTCTACTATGTGGGACTGCAGGCGTTTCTTTCCCAACAGCTCTTCGTTCGAGGCGGCGCCGGTATCGGCAACATCACCGCTCACTACAACGGAGACTTCCTGTACTTCGGCAAGACCGGATTGGGCCTGACAGGGACGTTGGGCGTCGAGCTCTTGCAGGGCTACAACTGGTCGCTCGAGCTGGCGGGCCAGCTGACGTCCGGTTTCTACACCGACGAGAAGTGGACCAGCGGCACGGTCCAGATCGGATTCAACTTCTTCTAGGGCCCGATGGCCTGCGACGTTCCGTCCGCGAACAAGATGGCGGTTCGCTCCGGCGGGTCTCGAAAGATGCGCAATAGCGCGCCGTCGGAGTAGCCGACGGCGGACGACATGCCCACGTCTATCAGGAAGATGCGTCCGTCATAGCGCGCCACCAATTGCCCGCGCTCTCGCAGCCCCTGGGGATCGTCGGGAAAGGCGATGCTTCCCGGATCGTGCCCAAACACGATGTGACTCGCGGGCAGGGCTTGCAGATTGAGGTCGATGGCGTTCGCTGAACCGGTGCCTCCCTTTTGCCACCAAAGCTGTGCCTCGAGGAGGCTGTCGGCTCCGATCAGGAACGGATCGTCGAATGGCGCTTTCTGGCTCTGGGGCTCTGGGTGTTCAATCAAGTGTTGAAATTTTTCGGCTATCGCGGCCGCGCTCATGCCAGCACTGTGTCCCGCATGGCAGAAGAACCAACCGTCGACCAGGGCGGCCACCGGGCGAGACAGCAGCCAAGCGCCATAGGGCGAGGCGCCGGCCGCGACCCTCCCCGGATCCAGCCCGCGGTTCAACAATTCGGTCCGGAACTCGCCGGATTTCGACCCAACGGGATCCGCCAAGAACTCGGACTCGTGATTCCCCAAGGTGACGACAACACGTCCCCCCGCGACGCGGGCCTCGGGCTCCAGGCTGATCAGCAAATCGATGATCGGCAGCGCGGACGTGCCCTTGTCGATGACGTCCCCGGTGATCACGAGAACGCGGGAACCGCCGAGCCAGTGAAATGGGGTGGAAGGCGTGATCAGCCCCGCCGCCGCCAACAAGCGCGCGGTGACCAGGATATCGCCGTGGAGATCGCCGACGGCGTCGATCTCCTGCGTTCCGGCCAAGGTAACCACCGCGGGCGATGCCGCCCAGTCTCTCGCCGGCGCGGATTTCCCGCACCCGGATGCGCTACCCACCAGGGCCTGATAGCCAGTGAGAACCAGACCGACCAGGAAAGGTTTGAAGGGTAGACTCATCGCTCAGTTTGACTCTGGAGGCGTGACGAGGCGCGCTCCCACCGAGCGCTCCAGGGTGATCCACGCCTTGCGCAGCTCCAATCGCGCCCGGATCAACTCGAGACGGCTGGCGAGGACTAGATTTTCCGATGCGATGAGCGACGGCAGGTCCAGCTCCGCTGCCTTTGCGGCCATCGCCAGGACCCGATCGTGTTCCGTCAGAAGCGGCGCGATTTCCGTCCGCAGCCGTCGCAGGATGGCCCGCTGGGCGTCGACGGTGGCCAGGGCGCGCGCGATGTCGGCGCGCAGGCCTGCCAGCGTTGCGGTGACCTCGGCGCGCGCGACATCGCGCGCAGCCGTCGCGGATCGCACGCGTCCCACGTTGGTGTCCAAGATGGGCAATGTCACGTCCAGGCCCAGGACCAAGTCCGTGGTTGCACCGAAGAATTCGTTTCGCCGCACTCGGGGCGCGGCGGCCAGTCGGAACCAGGGCCAGCGGGCGGCAGTCTCGGCCCGGAGCGATTCCTCGCTGGCGTCGTAGTGGGCGCGCGCCGCGCCAACCAGGGCCCGGTGTGCCAGCGCTCGATCCTCGAGCGCGCTTTGGCTTGACGGAGGAAGCTCCACCGCATCGTCGGTGAGCTGACCGATGACGGTGATCGTGCCCCCCGGGGGACCTACCCCCAACAGACGAATCAGTGTGCTGGCCGCCAGATTGCGCGCGACCCGCCGCTCGTTCTCTGCGTGCTCTGCCGCCGCCAGCGAGAGACGGACGAGGTCGAGATCGAAACGCGTCGTGCCCCCCTGTGCGACTCTCCGGGCGATAGCCTCCGCGAGGCGCTGCCGGTTGGCGACGGTGTCTTGCGCGACCTTTATCTCCTCGTCCAGGGCCAGAAGCGTTGCGTACCATCCGCGCACATCACAGGCGAGATCCCATTCCCGCTCGCTGATTTGTTGGTCCACCTCTTTGAGGTGGGCGCTGGCGGCGCCGCGTCGGCCCGCGCGCACCCCCGGACGGGGAGGTTCCCAGGTCAGGCGCAAGTCCCAACCGAGTTTGTCGAACGTTCGTTCTTGGATGTGGGTCAATTCCATCCTGAGCTCGGGGTTGGCCAAAGTCCCGGCCGTGATGACCTCTCCCTCCACGATGCCGCGCGAGGCGCGGAATGCGCGCAGTTCGCGGTTCCAATGGAGGGCCAGGGCCACGCTGAAATCCTCGGTGAGCGCAGTCGGGGGTGAGGGCGGGGTGGAGGTCGCACCTTTCGCGGCCGCGCCGGGGCCGGACTGCACCGCATCGTTCTGGCGCAGCTCGTTCAGCACGCCCCAGGTGTCCAGCGGCTCGGGGTGATAGCAGCCGGCCGTCCCCGTGACGATGAGCGTGAGGATTTCTGGGACTGCTCCGTGGCGGGGCTTCGCGCGTATCACGGTAGGTGTCGCTGGTGGGTGGCGGCATCCGTTGGGTTGCCGAGCGGCAAGGTCATCCACAGAGGATCACGGCTGTTGCGATCGAAGACTACCGTCAGGGCTCCGCTGCCGGGTCTCACGGTGATGCCTTCAGGCTTGAGTCCAATGAACCGGCGCAAGAGCCGCGCTTCCAACTGGCCACCCGTGGGGAACCGCACCCGCCACAACGCCCCGCCTCCGTCGGGCGAGCCGTTCTTGGGAGCATTCGCGCACAGGTATAGGTCGCCGTCCGGCCCGAAGAAGAGATCGGCGACGCCCTGAAAGACCAGGGGCGCTGGCCCACCGCCGATCGGGGGCACCGCCAGCTTGGCTTGTCCCCACAAAGATAGCGTGTGCGCTCCCAGCTTCCCGGCTGCGAAGGCCTCTGACGATCGATCGAGGCGTAGAATGATGGCCCCCCCGTCAGGCAGCAGGGGCGCCTTCAGACCGATGTAGAGGGCCCCGTCGTGGAACGCGATGGCCTCCAAATCGACCGGCGTTTCTTCGGGCAGGCCCAGTTTCTTGAGCTCATGAGAGATGTCGTCGTCTCCGTGCAGGAGATCCAGTTTTCCGGTGACTCGCAACCGCCGCCCAGCGAGATCGAGTCGCAGGAGTTGGCGACGGGAAGCCCGAATTTTGCCACGGTGGGTGGGCGAGTGAGATGTCAGCAGAAAGAACGTCCCACCCGGGCCGGCGGCCAATGATTCAGCATCGTCGAGCGCGCTCAATCCGTCGAGCGGAACCGGTTCGGCATCGAGGTGGCCGGCACGGTTGAGCGCCAGAACGAAGGGCGCGCGCCGATCGTCGGTGGCCAAGTCGATCGTGTCGTCCACCACGGCCAGGTAGCGATCCA
>PMNO01000091.1 GCA_003161835.1 Myxococcales bacterium
ATGAACGCACCGCGCGAAATCCCTGCATGGCTCCATGATGCTACAAACCGCGTGCCACGCCAACGCGCTCGCGCCGAGATCAGTTCAGCGTCATAGGCGTGGTCGAGCTGTTCTGACACATCGGCGTCGACGCTGATCCCGAGACCGCGCAGTTGCCTGATTGCGGCGCGATGCATGCGATCGCGGGGCACAGACGGGCGATCGAATCGCAGCCCTCGCTGGCCCATCTCTTGGCGATTTCGTTCAAGATGGAGGCGGTCTGCACGTAGGTCCCGCAGCTAGCGAGACAGCCGAGCGATCCCGGGACCTTGGTCGTGCATTGCCCCGCCATGCCCAGCGTGCACATGCGGGCGTTGGGCATTTCCTTNNCCCTTGAGTCCGCCGGTAGCTCCGGCGCCCCCCGAGCCGGGGTGCCCTCCAGCGGTCGCGCCGCCCGTTCCTTGTCCGCCCGTGCCCATCACCCCACCGCTGCCCCGAATGCCACCCGTGCCCATCAACCCGCCGCTTCCCGACACGCCACCGGTGCCAGGCTCTCCCGCCGCCCCCCCGTCGGTGCCCGCGGTTCCGCCGGTGCCGTCGCCGCCGAAGGCGCGGGCGCCGTCGGCACCGCAACCCGCCAGCGTCCAGGCCAAGAGGCATGCGGAAGGAAAAAGGAGAACCCGAATCGACAAATTGGTCATGATTTGATTGGTGCTACAACTCGCGTGCCACTGATCATTCGGCGGAAAGGACGCTGAACAGTAGGGCGGCGGGGTGCCTGGGGAACGGAAAGCGGGCCAAAACTTCGAGGCGTCTCAGATTTTCGTTATCGTTTGGTCGTGCGTGTCGTGGCGGTCCTTGTGGTCCTGTGTGGTTGCCGTGTGTCGGCGTCGACGGCTGTGGACGCGACAACTCCACGGGGGGACGGTTTGCCGGCGCGGCTGATCACGGACGCGGCATTGTGGTCGGACGTTTCGGAACCGGATGCGCGCGCGCGAGACGGCAATACCGATGGTCCGCCCTCGGACCGCGGGTCGATCCCCGTGGACGGCGCGTCGGCCGAGGTGGGTGCGGTGGGCGAAGACGCGGGTCAAGCTTGCGCGCTGCTCGGAGCCTCCTGCGTCGGTCGCGAAGCCTGCTATCCGCTGCCGTTCGAGGGCCCACCCAACGGCGGGACCCAATGTGCCCTTCAAGGCATCGGTGGACCGTCGGTACCGTGTCAGTCACAGGTCGAATGCGACGGCACGACGCTGTGTTCCGCACCGCAGGCGCAGGCCGATTCCGTTTGTTCGCAGCGCTGCAATCTGGCGAATCCCCGGTGTCCCACCGGAATGCAGTGCGCACCCTACTTCGCCTTCGCCGGGGTCGGCGTCTGTCTGTAGGGGGGCCCTGGGGGCGGCCCGCCGTATGACGAGGGCGGATTGCTACCGCGCCGATGCTGCGCCCCGAGCAAGATTGTCCGCGACGGCCGCGGCATCAACGTACGCGAGCGCCAGTGCGCAAGCGTGCTCCAGCAAGGGTTCGGCGGCGATCAATCTCCGCTCGATGAAGCCAGCGACATCCAGGCGCGGGTGAATCGACAGGACCGCGATCGACGACCCCGGTCGATCACCTGGCGCCGTCTGCCAAGCCAACACGGCGCCGCGCGTGTCCCCGGCGACGGCCGTGGCGTGAACCGGGAGAGTCGTCTCCACCGACCAAACGGCGTCCAGGCTCACGAGCGCTGCGTTGTCCTCGACATCCACCAGGATCGTGGGCGCGGGCGCTGGCGCGGCACGCGTGCGGTTCGCGTCATCCGTCGCCGCCACGGACACGGCCGCGCGTGGTTGCGCCCGGCGTTTGACCGACTTCCAGGCGGGAAACACCACCCAGGCTTCCGGGAGCGCCAGTCGGGACGCGACCGCGGTTGGCGATCCGAGAACCTCGACGGCGACCGACGCCCACCCGAGGCGCCCGTTGGGCGCCCGGCGAACGAGGGCGACCACGCCCTCGGAGCGCAAGCCCGCCAGGGTGGACCGAGACAGAAGCGATCCGTCGAGCGCCGTCGCCGCAGGTGCGGCGATCGCATCTCGTGGCCGCGCTGGGAAGGAGGCCGTGCCGGGAGCTGCCTCGGCGCGCAGCCCTACGGCGCGGGCAAGCACCCAGGCCGTCGCGGCCGACATCGCGGTTTCCGCCCAGGGGTCATGGCCCGCGACTCTCCGAAAGATCCAGTTCGTCGATCGCACTTCGACGCTCATTTCGCAGGTCAGGATCGTCCCGGCGGTGTCGGCGGTGGGGGTGGCGCGGAAGCGAATCCACCCCGGCGCGAAGGCTCCCTCCACCAGTGTCAGTTCCACCCCATCGGCGCGTTGCCGCAACCAGGCGCGACCCGTCAGGTTGAAGAGCGGGACCTCGACCTCCCAGGCGATCAGGCGATCGGGCCAGGCATCGGCACGGGGACCGGGTTGGGTGCCGAGCACGTCGGCCCGAATCAGGCTGGGCAAAGCCTCGCGCAGCGACGGAAGATTCAGCACGACGGAGGTGATCGCGTCCGGCCGCGCCGTCACCCGCGTGGCGACCGTCACCGCGGGGCGGGGCGCCGGTCGGCGTGCCGCCGGTAGCAGGATCAAGTCGGTGTTCGCGCTCAGCCCCACTTCGAACAGGCGGCCGTCGGGCGCGGGCAGGGCGGTGGAGGGAAGAGCAAACGAAGCGGCGACCGCGACGACCAGCGCGGACCGCCGCATGGTGGCGCCCCGGTTGTCCTAGGCTCGAGCTTCGGGCGCGGCGGCCGGCTGTGGCCCGCGCACCGCCGCCCAGACTCCGTCGACGCCGGCTTTGGCCCGCGCCCGAATCTTGTCGGCGACCACCGGACGCGCATCCGCCCACTCCCCTTTGACCTGGGCCAGGAACGAGGGCGATTTTTCCACCCATTTGGCCCGCAGAGCACGCAGTTGCCCCGGCGCGCCACGCAGCGCGCTCCAGGTCCTTTTTGCCACGAGGCCAGCCTGGTGCATGCGAATCTGGGTGGGGCTCATGCCCAAGAGGGGCGCGATCTCGGCCAGGCGGTCGGCCGCCGTCCCCGCGGCGGCGTGGGGCGCGCGATGGAGGCCGCTCGCAAACGCCGGGTTGGCCTGAAGAAACTTGCGGATGTCGTCCGCGTTCTTGCCCAGGCGCCCGAGCGCCTCGGCGTACTCACGCTGCGCCGCCAGCCGCGCCTTGAACAGGAACATCTGGACGCGGCTCTGCACATTCACCTTCCCATCGCCGGAGGTCTCGATCGCGCAGAAGATGCTNNACGTTCAGGATGAACTTGCCCACCTCCATGTGTCCTTCGCCGCCGCGCACGCTGTTGTCGTAATATTGGTGGGCGGTCTTCGCCACCTCGTCCATGTCGGGCAGGTGGTAGCCGCGGTAGCCGATTGCCGCGCCAAAGGTCTGGAAGACCGCGCGAATCGCCAGATCGGCGACGAAAAGGCCGGCCAGTTTCTTTCCGACGTTGCCGTCCTTGAGGCCCTTGCGCGCCGCGCTGTCCATGCCGCGCAAGTCCGCACGCAGCTCGGTGTCGAATCGTCCTTCCCAGAGCATGAACAACAGCCAGTTGGTCACGAACTGGATGTCGCACTCGGCGCCTTCGGCTTCGAGAAAACGCTGTAGTTGATAGTTGCCGTCGCCCTCGGTCGTCATCGCCCAGAATTCGCCAATGATGGACACGCGGGGTGCCGGCCGGGTCCAGTCGAGCTTGATCCGTGCGAACTCGCTGCGACCGCGCAGGAGCGCCCGCAAGACCGATTTGCGGTTCACCAGGGCGTCGTGGACGTAGCGCTTCGTGTTCTCGATGGCGCGATCGGTGGCCCCGGTTTCGACCTCGAAGGGGCGGAGGCGATAGCCCATGCCGTTGATGACGTCACCCGCGATGATGGCCCGCAACAAGCCGATGAAGAAGGCGGGATTCATCGCCAATCCGGCCTCCTCGCCGGTTGCCTGTTTCAGCCCGCCCTTCTGCTGGAACAGCAGCACGCGAAATCCGTCGAACCCCCCATCGCGGAGCGCCTTGCGGTACTCGGTCGCGTACATCCCGAATCGACATGGGCCACACGCCCCCGCGGTGAGGAACACGTACCGCTCCACGATTTGCTTCGACGTCAACCCCTCGTCGCGGGCCCGCTCGGTCAGAAACTTCACCAGATTTCCGACGGTGAAGTAGGTGGGATTGCACTGGCCGCGGTTGCCGAACTCCTTGCCGTAGCGCAGGGCTTCGTAGTCGGGCATCTCGATGACTTCTACTTTGTATCCGAGCCCCGTCAGCGCACCTTTGACCAAGTAGTCGTGCGCGGCGGTGAGCCCGGACACGAGCAGGGTGGTGGAGGCGCGCTCGGACTTCTTGAATTGCGGATCGATCATAGGATCGAACCAGTGCTGGGTGTTGATCTGAGCCGTCGCTACCTGGGTCGCCTCGGCATCCAGACGGGCGAGCTCGGCATCCAGATCTTCAATCGCCAGACTTTCGGTCTGAATGGCCACCGGCTCCTCCATCAGATCGAGAATCGGGAGCTTGAACGGCTGAGTTTTGACTGTGCCCATGTGATGTCTCCCGCCTTGTGCGATTGTTCCGACTAGCTCGGGACGCGCGCCCCGTCGCCCAATTTCTGAATTTCTCCGTCGTGTTTTCGGATACCCAGGCGGACGATGCCGGCTTTTTTCATGTCGGCGTGGGCCTGAGCCCGCATCTCGTCATTCGAGGGCGGCAGCCGCGCCTCTTGATAGGCGTGCACGCGCGCCGTGATATCCAGAATCTGTCGCTCCAGAGCGTCGTCGCGCTGCTCCCGTTCGATCAGATGTTGGCGCTTCAGGTTCAACAGGGCCAGCCGCTTCTGATCAATCTGATGCAGCAGCGCATTCTTCTGCGCGCTGACGTCGTCGAGCCTCTCCTTGTGCAGGGTCAGGCTGTGGGCGTAGGTCTTGACGCGGATCTTGATGGAGCCCCCGGGCTTGTTCGCGTCGATGTCGTGCAGCGCCGAATAGGGGGTCCCCGCCGTCGAGATGATGCTGTCGATGATGCCGTAGGTGGGCGCGTCGTGGCCGCACTTGAAAGACGATAGATCCAGGACCACGACGTTGGGGTGATGGGCCGCGAACTTGGCGCCCCAGACCTTCATGGCCGAGTT
>PMNO01000080.1 GCA_003161835.1 Myxococcales bacterium
TCCTCGTCGCCCAGGATGTCGGACAGGACCGCCACCCGATCACCTTCTTTGATGAGGCCCATCGCGATCCCGGCGACCGGCATCTTGATCGGCACCCCCGCGTCCATCAGCGCCAGGGTTCCTCCACACACCGAGGCCATCGACGAGCTGCCNNCGCATCGGCTTCACTTCGCCCGTGGAAAACGGCGGAAAATTGTAGTGCAACATGAACCGCTTATCGATGTCGCCGGTCAACGCCTCGATGTGCTGAACGTCCTGTTTGGTCCCCAGGGTCGCCATCACCAGGGCCTGGGTTTCGCCCCGCGTGAACAGTGATGATCCGTGCGTCCGCGGCAGCACGCCGACCTCGCAGGTGATCTGCCGAATATCGGTCGTAGCACGTCCATCGATGCGCTTTCCCGTGATCAGCACCAACTCGCGCAGGTGTTTCTTCTTCATCGATTCGAAGGCCTCGCCCACCTCCGTCGCGCGGTCGGGGAATTCGGAGACCAGCGCGGCCTTGACCTCGGCGCCGCACGAATCCAGCGCCGCGTAGCGCTCTTGTTTCTCCCGGATGGCCATCGCGGCCTGGATCTTCTGGGTGGCGAGCGCGGAGACGCGATCGACGATCACCGGATCCTTGGCGGGAGGATTGAACACCCGCTTGGGCTTTCCCACGGCTGCCCGTAGCTTCTCCTGCAGGTCAAGCAGCGGCTGCGCCTCCTTGTGCGCATACATGAGCGCGTCGATGATCACATCCTCCGAAACCTCGGCTCCCCCGCCCTCCACCATGACGATGGCGTCACGGCTGCACGCCACGACCAAGTCCAGGTCCGATGTCGTCCGTTCGGTGAACGTCGGATTGATCACGAATTGGCCGTTCAAACGGCCGACGCGCAAACCCGCGTAGGGTCCGGCCCACGGGATGTCGCTCAGAACCAGCGCGCACGACGCCCCCGTCATGGCCAGCACGTCCGAGGCGTGCTCGCGATCGCTGGAGATCACCATCGCGATGATCTGGGTATCGAAGCGCCAGCCCTTGGGAAACAGCGGTCGGGAGGGTCGGTCGATCAGCCGCGAGGTCAAGACCTCGACCTCCGTCATGCGCCCCTCGCGCTTGAAGTAGCCGCCCGGGATCTTCCCGGCCGCCGACGTCTTTTCGAGGTAGTCGCAGGTGAGCGGCATGAAGTCGATGCCCGGGCGGGTGGACATCGCCGCCACAGCCGTCACCAGAACCATCGTATCGCCTTGACGTATGACCACCGAACCGTCGGCCTGTTTGGCCATCCGACCCGTCTCGATGCTGAGCTCGCGCCCCGCCAAACTGACTCCTTCACGAACAAACATGGTGCCTCCTTGGATTGAAAAGGGGGCGGCGCGATTCGTCCCTCTTCTCACCTATCGAACGGGCGCAACGCGCCCTGCTTTCGATCCGCGGGAAAAAGGATGAATACCGCCACCGCCACCCGTTGTGACGTGTCCCGGCGGGCGTTGGACGCCGCCCAAACACGCCGGACTTGGGATGGTGAGGTTTCTGGGCCGGGTGTCTACTTACGGATGCCGAGCGACTCGATCACGCTTCGATAGCGGGCGAGGTTCTTGTGCTTCAGGTAGTCGAGCAGGCTGCGGCGCTGGCTGACCATCATCAGCAATCCACGCCTCGAGTGATGATCCTTCAAGTGAACCTTGAAGTGCTCCGTGAGGTACGTGATGCGCTCGGACAACAGCGCGATCTGCACCTCGGGCGAGCCCGTATCACCGGGTTTGCGGGAGTATTTCTGAACCACCTCTGCTTTGCGTTCCGCTACGAGAGCCATCGTGAGTGTCTTCCTGTCTGTCGCCACCTGCGCCTGGGGGCCATGTCGCGAGCACTGTTTCCGTTCTTGAAATTCGCGCGAAATTGTCAGAAAAGGCCGCCTGAGTCAAACCCTTGCACGTTCGCTCAGCCGACCTCGACAACGCGGATCGAATTGGTCGGGCTACGCTGACCCACGGGCGAGCCATACGCCATCACGAAGCGATCGCCGGACGTGACTATCTCCTGCTCCCGCAGATGAGCGATGACGGCGCTCGCGAGGGCGTCGGTATTGGAGAACACGGGAAGGGGTCGCGGCATCACGCCCCAGAACAGAGCCAGACGCCGCAGCGCGTCCCCAGAAGGAGAAAAGGCCACGATGGGAACCGTGGGGCGCGCCTTCGAAACCAGACGCGGCGTGCCTCCGCTGATGGTGAAGGCCACGATCACCTTCGCACCGACTTCCTTGGCGACTTCGCAGGCGGCATGCGCGATAGCCTCCTGAACTGTTTGGCCGGGATCGGATGACTGCGGCGCGTAGAATTTGCTGCCCTCGGCCTCCAGGATGATCCGTTCCATCATCGCGCACGCCTCGATCGGATACTTGCCGGAGGCGGTCTCAGCCGACAGCATGACAGCGTCCGCGCCCTGGAATACCGCCGTCGCGACATCGCCCGCCTCGGCCCGGGTCGGCCGGGTCGATTCGACCATGGACTGCAGCATCTCGGTGGCCACGATCACTGGACGTTGGTGCAGCCGAGCCACGCCGATGATTTCACGCTGGATGATGGGCACCAGCTCGGGGCGCAGCTCGACGCCCAGATCCCCGCGAGCGACCATCACCGCATCGGCGGCGCGAATGATTTCGACCAGGTTCTCGACCGCCTCGGGGGTCTCGATCTTCGCGATGACGGGCGGCGCAACGCGCCCGATAGACTTGCACATGTCCCGAAGCTGGCGAATGTCATCCGCGCTCTTGACGAACGACAGAGCCACGTAGTCGACGCCCAGGGATAGTCCAAACTCGAGATCGACTCGATCTTTCTCGGTCAAAGCGCGCAGCCGCACCCGGCGCGAGGGCAGGTTCACGCCCATGCGGTCACGGAGCGCGGCCCCCTGCTCGACGATGCACGTGACCTGCCCATGAGCAATTTCGATGACCCGCAAGCGGACTCGACCGTCGTCCAGCTGGACCTGATCCTCGGCACGCAAATCAGCGGCCAGTCCCGGGTAACCGATCGCTATCGTGGCGGGCCCACCCTCATCACCCTCGACCAGGGTCACCGTATCGCCGCTTTCAATCATGGGCGGGGCGTGGTGACCCGTCCGGATCTTGGGGCCGCACAGGTCCTGGAGCACCGCCACGGGTTTGCCCACCGCGCCGGACTCGCTGCGGACGAGATCGGCGACGCGCGCATGCTCCGGATGATCGCCGTGGGAAAAATTCAAGCGCGCCACGTCCATTCCCGCGGCGATCAGGCCGCGAACGCCCGCGCTCGAGGCCGTCGCGGGCCCCAACGTACAAACAATCTTTGCTCTTCGAACCACCATGACCCCCTTCTACTGCGAAACAGGTTGCTCTGTCGCGGCAGCCGCCCGGGATTCGGGTGGCTGGGGGGTGCCAAGCATGGTACCTCTTTCCGAGGAGGAACGGATGGAAAGTCTGGTGTCACGCGACAAGGCTCAGGCGAAGAAGAAGGGCTTGTTCGCCGCCGCCGCCTGGGGCGGAACAGTGGCGCTGGGCGCGGTGGCGAGCCCCTTCCTGTGGGTTCCAGCCGCCGCCGGTGCGGGCTACCTGACGTACAGGTGGTTCATGTTCCGCGCCAAGAGGGGTATGAGGTTCTGACCTTCCGATCGGCAGGTGGGATCGTTGCTGGGTATGGTCGGGGGCGTCTCAGGGCGCGCCGGGCGGGGGCAAGCGCCGGAGGCGGCGCTCGAGCGCGAACATGACCTGGGCCTGGGCCCGGCGTTTGTGATCGTGCCCAAACAGGTGGCACAGACCGTGAACGGCCAGGCGCTCGAGTTCCGTCCGCAGGCGCTTTCCGGCGGCCCGCCGGCGGGCGGTTTCGACGGAAATCACGATGTCGCCCAGTTGGACGCCATCACCAGCGGGATCATCGGTGCCGCGCAGCTCTTGTAAGTGAAAGCTGAGAACGTCGGTCGCGCGGTCGTGCTTGCGGAAGTCCCGGTTGAGGACCCGGATCTCCGCATCGTCGGTCAGAACCAGGGTGGCGGTGGAACGCGTGCGCCCCAGGGCGCGCAAAGCCACACGCAGACGTACTTTCAGCGCGCGCCGGGTGGCGAGCGGAACAGCGCCACGTGCCCCGGCGCGTACGAGCAGATCGATGGGCATGGTGGCGCGCGGTCAAAGAACCGCTTTGTAGACCTCGCCCCCGACGAAGATTTCGAACAGGTCCGCGTCCAGCTTTCCGGCCTTGACCTCCGATTCGACGATGCCCAGGGCGCGATCGATGGGCACTGCCCGCTTGTACGGTCGGTCGGCCGCGGTCAGGGCGTCGAAGATGTCGGCGATCGTCATCATGCGCGACTCGATGGGGATTTCGCCACCCGACAGGCCCCGCGGGTACCCGGTCCCGTTGAGGTATTCGTGATGCGCCCCCGCAATTCGGGGCACCTTGCGCAAGGATCGGCCCCACGGAATTTTCCGCAGAAAATTGAAGGTGTGCACCACATGACTCTCGATCTCGACCCGCTCGGCGTCCGTCAAGGTGCCCCGGCGCACCTGTAAGGCCGCCAGTTCCTCCGGTTCCAGGAAGGGGCGCGGCTCGCCCGAAGGGGCGATGTATTTCAAGTGCCCGATTTCCACGAGACGTTCCAGCCCGCCTTGTTCCAACACCGTCGGTTCGTTCACTTTGGCGATGAACAGCAAGAGATCTTCCAGTTCCGAAAGTTTGCGATCCGTCTCGGCGTCGATCTCCTGAAAACGCGGTTGAACGTCAAATCCAGTGGGGAGGCCGACCAGGCGCAGCTTTCGTTCGGCGGCATCTGCCTCCAGTGACTTGCGGATGTACGCGAAGCGAAACTGGATCGCGCGCAGGTCCTCTTCGTACAGCTTCTTCGGCTTGACCAGCACCCGCTCGCGGACACCCACCTTGCCGAAATCGTGCAGGATCCCCGCGTACTCGATCTGGCGCAGGTCCTCGGCAGAGAACCGCACCTGTGAAAACGGGCCCTCCGATGACGAGTCCACCATTTGCGCCAAAGCGACCGTCAACGTCGCCACCCGCCGCGAATGCCCGGAGGTCGTCGGATCGCGGGATTCGATCGCCGTCACGGAGGCATCGACGAATCCCTCGAATACCTTGCGAATCTCGTCGTACAGAATCGCGTTTTCCAGGGAAAGTCCCGCCTGCGACGCCAGCGCCAGCGCGAATTCCTCGGAGCGCGCGTCGAACGCGATCACTTCGTTCGCGAAGTCCGCGGGCTCGTGAAGGCGCCGATCCGGCCGGCGCTTTCGATTTATCAGCTGGACCACGCCAATCACGTCGCTGTGCGCGGAAAGCATCGGCACCGTCAACATCGAACGGGCGCGATACCCGGTCTTGGTATCGAAGCTGCGGTCGTGGCGAATACCGCCGGGATTGACGCCGGGGGTGTCGAGGACATCCAGGTCAGGGATGTTGATGGGCCGGGCGTCCAGCACCGCCTTGCCGACGATCGACTTTTCGTCGACGCCCAAGGTGAACTCCTGAAAATCGATGCGCAGCGAATCATTCTGCGACAGCATGAAATGGAGGGTCTTGTCGGCGGGGGCGCCCTCGCCTTCCAGAACGTAGACGCTGCCGGCGTCGGCCCCTGTCACCTGCCGACACTTTTCCAGGATCAGGCCCAGCAGCTTGCGAATGTCCCGTTCGGACGACAGCGCGCGCGACGTCGCGACCAGTTCCTCGATCTCGTATCGAAGTCGAATGACCTCATCCCGCGCGTCGGCCGTCGGATCCACCCGAGCAGCATATATCAGCGGGGCCCGCGAGGCGCTCGCCGACCCGAACCACCGTCGAACGCGGCCGAAAAACTCAGCGCGATCCGGTGGGGCCGGCATCCGCCGCGCTGACCGGGGATCCGGTGCCCGGCACCGCTTCGTTCACGCTCTGAGGGCTGGCCGGTACGGTGGCCGCCACGGGAACGTTCGCGCGTGGCGGCCCAGATCGAGCTGCCGCGGCGGCCAGGGCGGCGGCGTCGTAGGCGCGGATGATCTGCTGGACCAGCGGGTGGCGCACCACGTCCACGTCCGTGAACGTGCAGAAAGAGATTCCCTCGATGCCTCGCAGGAGCAATTCGGCCTCGCGCAAGCCCGACTTCCGGTTGTCCGGCAAGTCGATCTGCGTGACATCTCCCGTGATCACGGCCTTCGATTCAAATCCCAGGCGGGTGAGGAACATCTTCATCTGTTCNNAGGATCACGAAGGCGTCGTTCAGCGTGCGGCCGCGCATGAAGGCGATCGGCGCCACCTCGATCATGCCGCGCGCGATGAGTTGGTCCGCCTTTTCGAAGTCCATCATGTCGTGAAGCGCGTCGTACAGGGGACGGAGATATGGCGATACCTTCTCCTCCATGCTGCCGGGCAGGAACCCCAACCGTTCCCCCGCCTCGACCGCGGGGCGAGTCAAGATAATCCTCTTGACCTGTTTTTCCATGAGCGCACGAATCGCCAACGCCATCGCCAGATACGTTTTTCCGGTGCCCGCGGGGCCGATGCCAAACACGATGTCGTGGGTCCGAATGGCATCGACGTAGCGCTTCTGCGCCAGGCCCTTGGGAGCGATGGGCCGGGCGCGGCCCGCCACCAGGATCGTATCGGAGAAGACCTCGCGCAGATCAGCCCGGCGATCCGCGCGCAGGACGACGGCCGCGCGCCCGATATCCTGGGGATGCAGCGGCGTGCCCCGGTGGACCATCGCGTACAGCTGGGTGATCAGGTTCCGGGCCAACTCCACCGCGTCGGCATTCCCGACCACGGTGACCTCGTTGCCGCGGCTGTGCACGGCCGTTCCGGTGGTCTCAGCTATCAGCTTGAGATTGGCGTTGCGCTCCCCGTAGAAGCTCAACGCCACCTGGTTGTCGTCCAAAGCCAACCGCTCGGTGACGGGCTCTGCGGCGGGGTGCGGAACAACGAGATGCTCGGTCAACTCGGTTTCGATGTAGCACGGCTCCCGAGGCGCTTCAACGTGAACGTTTTTGCTAGATTGTCGCCGTGCCAAACAACGCCGAGCTTCCGGGCAATCTCGCGAATCATTTGCCGTCGCCGGCACAATCCGAACCGTCCGAGGCGGCGATCGCCGCCCCCGACCTGACGCCGTTGGCGGGAAAGCAGACCGGCGCCGAGGTCCAGCGGCTGGTCGGTTTGATGCAGCGCTTGTTGGCTCCCGATGGCTGCCCGTGGGATCGGGAGCAAACCCTCGAGAGCCTGGTGCCGTATCTGGTCGAGGAAACCTACGAAGTGGTCGACGCGCTCGGCGGCGGGAACATCGATGACCACCGCGAGGAGCTGGGCGATCTGCTCCTCCAGATCGTCTTTCAGTCCGAGTTGCGGTTCGCGGAGGGCCAGTTCGGAATCGACGACGTCGCGCGCGGCATTGTGGCCAAGCTCGTCCACCGCCACCCGCACGTTTTCGGCGACGTGAAGGTTTCGGGCTCGGACGACGTCCTGGCGAACTGGGCCAAGCTGAAAGCCACCGAGAAGGCCAAGAAGGGAAAGTTCGGGGCCCTGGACGGGATCCCGCGCACGGCCCCTGCCCTGTTGCGCGCGACCCGAGCGGGCGAAAAGGCCGGCGCGGTGGGGTTCGATTTCGCGGACGCGCAAGGCGCGCGCGCCAAAGTAGACGAAGAGCTCGCCGAATTCGACGAAGCGTGGGCACGCGGTGATCAGGTCGAGATGGGTCGAGAGCTGGGCGATGTGTTGTTCACCCTGGTCAACCTGAGTCGCAAGCTGAACTTGGATCCGGAGTCCGCGCTTCGCGGCGCGACCGATCGGTTCGCGCGGCGCTTCGCCTGGGTCGAGTCCGCGCTCCAGGCGCGGGGGCAGACCATCGCCGATGCCAACCCGGCGGAACAGGATCGCCTCTGGGAGGCGGCCAAGGCGGAGGAAAAGCTGGAAAAGCGGGAGGACCCATCGGGTTCGCGTCACGCGCCGTCCCCGTCCTCGCCGAAAGCGTCGGAGAAATAGGCGTGCCTTCCGAGGCGCCGCGCCTGCGGGCCGAATCGGTGTCGTTCGCGTACGCCGGTCGCTGCGTGCTCGAATCGGTATCGATCGATGTTCGGGGCGGCGAGGTGGTGGGGGTGCTCGGCCCCAATGGCTCGGGCAAGAGCAATCTCGCCGACGCATTGCGGTGGGCCCTCGGCGAGCAGGGCAAGGCGCTGCGCCTGCGCAAGTCCGAGGACGTCATCTTTGCCGGGTCCGAGAAGCGCTCCGCTCTCGGCATGGCCGACGTGACCCTGGTCTTCGGCAACGGCGACCGGCTTCTGCCGATCGACTACGAGACGGTCGAGCTCGGACGGCGGCTCTTCCGGTCGGGCGAGAATGACTACCTGCTGAACAAGCAGCGCGTCCGGCTGAAAGACCTGGTCGATCTGCTCGATGCGGCCCATCTCGCCGACAACGCGTTCCTGTTCATCGGCCAGGGCATGGTCGATCAGGCGCTGGCGCTGCGGCCCGAGGAGCGGCGGCCGCTGTTCGAGGAAGTCGCGGGCGTGCGGCGCCACGAACGGCGCAAGGCCAAGGCGGAAGACCAGCTGACCGAAGCCGATGCGAACCTGGCGCGAGTCGAGGACGTTCTGGCGGAGTTGCGCCCCCAAGCACGGCGTCTGGCGGCCCAGGCCGAGCAGCAGGCCTCGCGGCAGACGGCCGGACGCGAATACGGCCGGGCGATCATCGCCGTCGCCAGAGCCAGATGGCGCGAGGCCGCCGGTCGAGCCCGCGATGCAGAGGGCCAGCTGATCGCCGGGCGAGCCCAGATCGATGCGGCCCTCGCCGGGTTGCGGGAGGCCGAGGAGGCCGCTTCTGCCATTGCTCGCGAGCTGGCCTCCGGATCGGAAGTCGAAGCCGAGCGCCGCGCGGCGCAGGAAGCGGCACGTTCCCGTTTGACCGAGTTGCAACTCCGCGACGCACGAGCCCTGGCGGACGTCTCCGCGGGCCAGCGCGACCGGCAACGCCTCGAGCAGGAACTGGCCGCGGCAGAGGCCGATTTCGCCTTCCAACGGCGCGAGCAGGCGGCCCCGGTGCCGTCGCGCGACCTCGCCCTGTCCGCCGCCGTCGCCGAGTCGGAGCGTTCACTGGCCGAGGCGCTGGAAGAGCTAAGTGCCACCCGCGCCGCGCAGCAGGCTCAGGGCGAAGCGCTCGCGGCGCTGCGCCGAGTGGAGTCCGCGCGCGCAGCCGAAGTCGAAACCGCACGGCGGCGCCTCTCGGACGCTGAGCGTCAGGCTGTCGACGAACGGGCCCAATCCGACGAAGCGGCCCGCCGCCTGGCCGAGTCCGAGAAGGCATGTGCCGGCCCAAAGGCCGCGCTGGCCAAGAGCATCGGCGACGAGAAAGCCGCCGTCGCAGCGCGGGAGTTGGCGCGGGCGGAACTCGACCGCCGNNCCAGCCGCGCCGCCGGATTGCGGGGTCGATTGGATGGGCTTCAGGCCCGCCTGTCGGAGGACGAGACGCGGGGGATCTCAAAGGCCGCCCGTCGAGTCGGCGGCAAGCCACTTTCTGAGGGCCTGGAAGTCGAGGCTGGGTTCCGGGTGGCGGTCGAGGCGGCCCTCGGCGAGACGATCCGAGGCTATCTTGTCGGGCGCGCCGCTGCGCTCGGGCTCGACGGGCAGCGGGGCGTGCTCGTTCTCGAGGCCGCCGATTCCGACGAGTCGCGCAAACCTGCCGGCCGTGAAGCCGGGCGCGATCGCGCTGCCGACGCGGGCGAGGCCGCCGTCGCCGCTGCCGTCGGGCAGGGTGGAGGACGCCTGGCGGAGGCCGTTCGGGTCGATCCGGGCGGAGCCGCAACCCGTCTGCTGGCACGNNCCCGATCTCAACGCCGCCCTGACCGTCCACCCGAAGCTGCCGGCCGGCTGGGTCGCGGTCACGCGCGAAGGCGCCGTCGTTACGGGTTTGGGCGTCGTGAGCATGGGCAGGGCCGAGTCCCTCCTCGAGCGCCGCGCTGAAGTGGAACGGCTGGCCGAGGAAGTGTCGGGTCTCGAGACCGTTGCTGCCAGGGCTTCGGCCGAAGCCGCTGAGGCTGCCAGGGGTGCGGCCGTCGCGCGCGCCGCGCTGGAGGCGGCTCGTGAGGCCGAGCGAAAGGCCTCGGCCGCTCATCGCGAGGCCGAGGAATCCGAGAGGCGGGCCACACGCGCCCTCGAGACGATTGCGCGCGAAGCCGCCTGGCGGTCGTCGCCNNGACGTTGCTGCCGCCGGCGACGCGGCCGCGGTTGCCCCGACCGACGATCGCGCCACCGCCCTGCGCGAGTGGGAGGCGCGAGCGGCGTCGCTGCGAGCCCGACGCGACCAGCTCGCGACGGAAGAGGCAACGCTCGAGGCCACTCGCCGCGAGGCAGAGGCGCGCCGCGCCCGAGCCGCTGCCGCGGCCAACCTGGATCAGGAGCGGATTGCGAGCCTGGAACGCCAGACGGCGGATCTGGTCAAGCGCGAGCAAGAGATCGAGGCTGGGCGCGAGAGTCTGGGCGAA
>PMNO01000597.1:0-7720 GCA_003161835.1 Myxococcales bacterium
AGGACCGGCACCCACCTGCGCGTCGGGCGCCCCCGCCGAGACGCCGCTATGGGGCCGCACGCCCTGGCTTCTGCTCGGTGGTCCATCGCGAATGCGGCACTATGGCACAGGCCGGCTAGCCCGTGAAAACCGAGGCCCCTGAAACCAGAGATCCGGCCGCTCCAACCGTGACCGACGGGACTGTGTGGGATACCGCCAGCACCACCGCGGCGCGCCCCCATTGGCGGCGCGCCTTGACCCTGCTGTGGATGGGACAGGTCATCTCCCATCTGGGTGATTCGTTGTATCTGATCGGGATAGTCTGGCTGGTCCTCGACCTGACCGGATCCAAGTCGCTCACCGGCTGGCTGGTGGCCGTGAACTTCGCTCCCGCGCTGTTCCTGGGGCTGTTCGCGGGCGCGTTTGTCGATCGACACGATCGGCGACGCGTGATGATCACCGCCGATGGATTGCGTTTCATCGCGGTGGGCGCCATTCCCCTGCTCCTCTTGAACGGCCGGCTGAACGCTCCCATCCTCGGCCTCCTCCTGCTGGCGCTGGCGACGGGAGCCGCGTTCTTCAATCCCGCGATCAAGGCCATCCTGCCCGAGATTGCTCCTTCCACCCGGCTGGCCACGGCGGTCACCGCGTTTCAATTGTCGGAGCAGATAGCCCTGGTGGGCGGACCTTTGCTCGGCCAGCCGGCGACCAAATACTTCGGTTTCGTCCACCTGTTCACGGTGGACGCCGCGACCTTCCTGTTCTCGGCGGTTTGTCTGCTGATGCTTCCGTCGCTGGGGCGGCGCCAGTCCCACGCCGCGGCGACCGAGGTTCTGCCGCCATTGACCCTGCGCTGGATCCTGACCGAGACCGGGGTCGTCATTCGGGCGGTCTGGGCATCGTCGGTTCTGCGGGCCCTCATGCTGCTGACCGCGCTCGACAATCTCTTCATCATGGGGCCGGCCTACATCGCGACGCCGGTGTTGGTGAAGGAGACGTTGCGTCTGGGCCCCAACGGCTACATGAGCGCGATGTTCACCTTCTTCCTGGGCCTGGCGCTCGGGACCACGGCAACCTGGGCGTTCGCACGACGCGCCCCCAAAGGGCGGCTGATTCTGCTGGGCATCATCTTCGACGGATTGACGTTGATTCCGTTGTATTTTTGCCGGACGCTGGGCCAGGTCCAATTGGCCCTGTTCGTCCATGCTCTGGCTATTCCCTTGATCATCATTCCACGCACGGTGCTCATGCAGCAGGCCCTACCCGGCCGCCTGCACGGGCGCCTGTTCGCCCTGGTCAACGTCATGGTCTTCGGCATGACGGGCGTATCGGCCGGGCTGACGGGCCTCATCATCGAACGGGTCGCGCCGGCCCGCGTTTTCCTGCTGGCCGGCATGCTGGGCGCGCTGGCGGGGCTGTTCGCCTTGCGCGTGCGGTCCTTGCGAAGAGCGGCTTGAGCCATGAGCAGGTCGAGACACTGACGTGACGGGGCGAATCGAAATACTCGGCATCGACAGCGCGGTGCTGGCGAACAATCCCCTCGGCGATCCGGCGCGGCGCGACGTTCGGGTCTGGTTGCCGCCGTCCTACGACGTCGCGCCCGCGCGGCGGTTTCCGGTGATCTACTGGCTGGCGGGATTCACCGCCACCGGCGCCTCCCTGTTCCAGGGCAGCCCCTGGCAGCCGGGGCTCGGTGACCGCGCCCTGCGCCTGATCGCGGCCCACCGGATGGCGGAGGTCATCATCGTGGCGCCCGATTGCTTCACGCGCTTCGGGGGCAGCCAGTACCTGGATTCAGCCGCCACGGGCCGGTACGAAACCCACCTGTGCGAGGAACTGATCCCCGCCGTGGATGCGCGCTTTCGCACCGTCGCCGCGCGCGAGGGGCGTGGCATAGGCGGCAAGTCGTCGGGCGGCTTCGGCGCGTTGGTCCTGGCCATGCGCCACCCCCACCTGTTCGCGGCGGTCGCGAGCCACGCGGGCGACGGCTATTTCGAGCTGTCCGTCTTGCGCGATATCCCGGTTGTCGTTCGGACGCTGCGCCGGTTCGATGGCATCGACGGCTTCTTGCGCCACTTCGATCGCGCGGCCGCCAAGAAGTCCGACGACATCGCGACCATGATGATGCTGGCGATGGCCGCGGCCTATGCGCCCGACGCGGCTTCACCAAATGGCTTCGCGCTGCCCTTTGATCTCGAGACCGGCGAAATCGTCGAAGCCGTCTGGCGCCGGTTCAAGGCCTGGGATCCGGTCGAGCTGGTCGCCGCGCACGCCCCGGCCCTGCGAGGCCTGCGGCTTGTCTATCTCGATGCCGGAACGCGAGATGAATGGGGCCTGGATCTGGCGGCGCGGATACTCGCGGGGCGGATGCGCGCCCTCGGTATCGCGGTCGAACATGAGGAATTCGACGACGGTCACATGAACACGTCCTATCGCGCGGAGGTGTCATTGCCCAAGATGGCCAGTGTGCTTTCGCCCCCTGGGATCGTCCCCGCGTCGTGAAGGCGGGCGACGACATTCGGTTGGTGGTGCGCGATCTGGATCCGGAGGGAGCNNGGTGGCATGGGCGACCCTGCACGCCATCGCACGCCCGTCGGCGGACCGCGTTTCGCCCGCATGCGCGGCGCATGGACCGTGCGGTGGCTGCGTGCTGCAACACTACGATGTCGATGCCCAGCGGCGCTGGAAGGAGGCCGGCCTCCGCGCGCGGCTGGCCGGCGAGGCGATGTTGGCGAACGTCCCGGTGTCGCCGATGGTCGCCTCGCCGCGCACGCTGGGCTATCGCAACAACTCGAAGCTGGTGGCCGCGCGCAACCGCGCCGGGCAGCTGATCCTGGGAGCGTATGCGCGGCGTACGCACGACGTCGTTGATCTGGGCGGCTGTGCGATCACCGAGGCACCGCTCGAATCCGTGACCACCGTGCTTCGCGACGTGCTGAGCGACCGCGGCGTGCAACCCTACGACGAGATTCGGCTCACCGGTTTTCTGCGTTACGTGATCCTGCGCGCCAACGCGGGAGGACAGGTGCTGGTCACCCTCGTGACCGCCGCCGATTCATTCCCCGCCGGTGTGTCGATAGCGGACGCGTTGCGGGCGCGGAATCCGAGCATCGTGGGTGTCGTGCAGAACGTGAATCCGAGCCGCGGGAACGCAATCTTCGGGGCACACGAGCACGTCCTGAGCGGCGCGGCGACGATCGAGGATCAGATCGGCGCGGTGCGGCTCCGAATCTCGTCGCGCGCGTTCTTCCAGGCCAACCGCGATATCGCCCGCGCCGCCTACCACGCAATCGCCGAGGCCGCGGAGCTCAAGGCCACCGATCGCGTCGTCGACGCGTATGCCGGGGTGGGCGGAATCGCCCTGACCCTGGCGCCCCAGGCGCACTCGGTCATCGGAATCGAAGAACACGCGAGCGCCGTGCGGGACGCCGTCTACTCCGCGAAGTTGAACCAAATCGGCAACGCCCGATTCGTGGCGGGCGACGTGGCGGAGCATCTGGGCGCCATCGGCCAGGCCGACGTGGTGGTCTTGAATCCGCCCCGCAAGGGCTGCGCGCCCGAAGTCCTGCAACGAGTGGCCGCGCTGAGACCACGCCGAATCGCCTATCTGAGCTGTGCCCCCGATACTCTGGTCCGTGATCTGGCGTTGCTGGCGACGCTGAGCTACCGCACCCACGCGATCACGCCGTTCGACATGTTGCCGCACACGACGCACATCGAAACCCTGGCGGTGCTTTCCGCATGATCTCCGGGGTGCCCGCTAGGGCGCCGTGCAGTAGGTCGGAAAGCCGGTGGGTATCGCCGCGAGATACGGTTCGGGCGAGACGCGAAAAGGATGGTCCTTCATGAAATTCCATGTGGATGGGGCGATCCCGCTCGGGATCATGTGCCCGCCCCCGTGATTGCAGTCGATCGAGAAGCCGCCCCTCTTCTTGATGTCAGCCTCGAAGGAGGCGCTGGCTTGCGCGAAATCGATGATCACGACGTCCGAGCCGGGTGCGCCGTGGACCACCATCGCGGCGGGAACGTTGCTTGGATCTTGCGGCGTCACGCCGCCAAAACCGGTTGTGCCTCCGGAGTAAGGGACCACGCTGGCCAGGTAGCCGGAGCGGTCGTAGGCCATCCGCGTGGTTTGGAGGCCACCGGCGCTGAAGCCCGACGCGTGAATGCGTCGCGGGTCGATATGCATCTGGGCGATGGCGCACGCGATCACTTCGTCCGTGGTCTCGAAATCGCCGGTGTACCAGACGCCATTGCCGGTGTTGGTGCCCTTGCGATTTGTCGTGCCCGGAGCCGCCACCAACCCACCCTGCGCGGTGATCTCGGTGATCGCGGCCTGGCCCAGGCCGCGTACGGCCTCCTGCGGGTTGGACCCCGTGGCGTACCAGTAGATCACCACCGGTCCGTGCTGATCGGCGGTCGGCGTTCCCGCCCAGATGGTGACCGGCTGCCCCAAGAACATCATGTTGCCGCTGGCGATCGTCGGACAGGCTTCCTTGGCGGCGGGCAGCAGGGTCGGCATCGACCCACCACCCGTGGCGCCCGCACCCGTGGATCCTCCGGTGGACGGCGCCTTGCCACCCGCCGCCGCACCGCCGGTGGCAGCCCGGCCGCCAGTCGCCCGGCCACCAGTCGCCGGGAGGCCGCCGAACCTGCCACCGCTCGCTGTTCCCCCCGTTGCCGTGCCCCCGCCGCCCGTCCCATTTGCTCCGCCCGTGCCCAAGGCACCACCTGAGCCGGAGCCTCCCGTGCCTCGACCCCCGGTGCCAGCGCCGGGGAGCTGCGCGCCGCCCGTCCCGTCGGCGGGACCTCCGGCGACTCCCGAACCACAGCCGATGGCCGCGATGACAGCCCATATGGCGCCAGCCTTGATGACGGACGTTCGGTCAGTTCGGGCCAGATGGAGGCGGGTGCAAGTCATCATTGTTGGTCGGTCCTTTGTGAGGGGGTGCGGTCGAGTCAGCGCGGGGTTGGCCGACGCGACGCGGGGTCGGAAGGCCTACGAGGCCAAGGCCCGCTCCGGTATCGGCCGAATCCCTCCGAAAGCTGAGCCGCGCACGCCAAGCGGCGGCCCGACGCCGGGGTGGGCCCGCCGCGAGCTATCAGCGAGGGAGTCGAGGACCCGTCAGGTCTCGGGGACGGCTTTGCCCATGCCGCCGCCGCCCGAATAGTAGCGCCGCGTCCATTCAGCCATCGCGATGCCCGCGGCCACGGTCACGGGGAAGGAATTGTTGATGCCGTACATGGGAATCGCGACGATCTGGTGAGCGGCGGCGACGATCTCGGGCGGGACGCCGTCCACCTCGTTGCCGAACACCATCACCGCATCTTCGGGCAACTCGGCATGCCACAGGTTGGCCGTCGCAACCTCCCGCTCGAACACGATCAGCTTCCAACCCTCCGCGCGGGCGCGCGCCAGCAACGCCGCCTCGTCGGGCAGCTCCGTGATGTTTTCGTAGCGCGACATCCCCATGGCGGCGCGCTCGTAGTACCGCTCGTTGCCGACCAACAGGATCTCGCGCACCAGGAAGGAATGCGCCACCCGGATGATCGCCCCCACGTTGAAGGGATTGCGCGAGCGTAGAACGACGATGCGCAGCGGTCTGCGAACGGCGTCCAGGCTGCGTCGAATCTCCTCCAACGGCATGTCAAACGCGGGCACTTTCATGGTGGCTCGGCCGGCAGCGGGCGCTAACGCGCCACCGGCCGGTTGTGAATCAAACGGGGCGCAAGCTCCGAAGGTGACCCGGGGGCGGTCTCGGCGCCCGCCAGGCTCATGCGCATCGGCATGGGCATCAAGATGGCGATGAAGATGGCGACCATGACCCAGAACAGCCCCCGGCGACTGCGCGGCAAGGGGTGCGAATCCACCGGCGGATGATCCGCCGATCCGCTGGCGCGGCGAACCAGCGCCACCATGCCCCACCAAACGATCCACGGAAACGCCGCGCCGGTCGCGATGCCCGCGGCATCCCCGATCGTCCAACGATCCGTTCCCCGCGTCTCGCGATGAACCAACACCATCGCCCAGGCGAACACGACCACCGCGACCAGCGGCAGCGCGCGGTGCAACCTGCGCGCGAAGCGCTGATAGCCGTTGCCGAAGTACGCCGTGGCCACGTGCCCCCCGTCCAGTTGCCCGATGGGCAGGAGATTGATCATCGTGACCAGCAACCCCGTCCACCCGGCCCGCGCGATCGGGTGCAAGAGGACATCCTCGACCCCATTGGGGAGCCACGCTCCCTTGATGGCGACCTTCAAGATGGCATACAGAATCGAGTTGCCCTCAATCCACCCGCCCGGTGAAAGGGCCACCAGGGGAGACAGCGACAACCCATAGGCGATCACCGGGATTGCCACGATTAATCCCGCCAACGGCCCGGCGGCGCCGATGTCGATCAGCTTGCGCCGATCGCGGGTGACCTGGCGCATGCCAATCACGGCGCCCATGGTCCCGAAACCCAAGAGGGGAGGCAAGGGAATGAAATGGGGCCATGATGCCTGCACGTGATGCGCGCGCGCGGCGAAGGTGTGCCCCAGCTCGTGGCACAGCAGGATCAACATCAGCGGCACCGAATAGGTGAGGCCATCCGAAATGGGCCGAATCGCGTTCACGGGAAACAACAATTGCCACCACGGAAAATCCGCCCCGGGATGCCGCTGAATTGCCCCGGAGGCGGTGGTGGTGAGGAAGGTCAGCAGGAACAAGGCGGCGGGCACCAAGGTCTGCCGCGCCCGCGCCCGCGTCGCGCCGATTTCAGCCTGCCCCCCGCCCGCGCCGCTCACGACTGAGTCCGATCACGGTAGGCGGCCGCGGCGGCGTTCCGCGTTGCCGCGCTCGGCTGATCGCTGTCCTCCCCGTCGGCGCGCGCGACGCGGGTGAGCTCGCTGGCGGCCACCTGCGCCCGAAAGTCTCGGCGCCGCGGGGTCGCGCCGCTGCCCTGCGCGATCTCGATCCGCTCCAGCATTTCGCGCACACTGGGACCCAGATCCACGGGGGTCTCCACCGTCACCCGCACGTGGCAATCACCGCGTCCTCCGGTGGGGTGGGGAATGCCTTTGCCCCGGATGCGAAACACCGAGCCCGACTGAGTTCCCGGGGGCACCTTCATCTTGACCGTCCCATCGAGAACCGGAACATCGACCTCGGCGCCCAGCGCCGCCTCGGTCATCGATACCGGCAGCTCCACGGTCAGCGTCTCGCCCTCCTGTGCGTAGTACTTGTGCGGCCTGACCCGCACAACGACGTGCAAATCNNCCTTCGCAGGTCCGGCAGCGCTCACGCGGGATTTCGCCCGTGCCACCACAAACCGCGCACTCCCGGCGACCACCAAGCAGGCCGGTGTTTCCGCGCTGAAATCCCTGGCCGCCGCACCGGCCACACTTGACCAATCCCGCCACGCCACCCTCGGCGCCGCTGCCGTGACAGGCCGCGCAGTCTTCGGCCCGATCGAAGGCGATGGTCTTGTGACATCCGAGCGCCGCTTCGTCAAAATCAATTTCCAGCGTGTAGCGCAGGTCCCGACCGGCGCTCTTCTTGCGGCGACCGAGGCCCAGCAGATCGCCGAAAATCGCGTCGAAGAAATCGGTTGCGGCCGCCACATTCGCCCCCGCGAACGGGTTCGCGTCGCCCAGGAACCCGAAGCGATCGTAGTGCGCCTTCTTGTCCACATCGGACAGAACGGCGTACGCCGTGGACAATTCCTTGAAGCGCTCCTCGGCAACGACATCGCCCGGATTT
>PMNO01000597.1:7791-7934 GCA_003161835.1 Myxococcales bacterium
CGCGCCCCCCGCGGCGTGAGCGGCGGTCAAAGCCACGATCTCGCTTTCGGCGAGGCCGGCGCTCGGTCGCACGCGCGCCTGCTTGGCCTCGCCGCTCTCGACGATGCGCACCTCCGCGGTCGGTAAACCTGCGCCGTCGGAAC
>PMNO01000134.1 GCA_003161835.1 Myxococcales bacterium
CGATTTCAGCCGGTGTTCGTCGGCGAGCCTTCGGTGCCCGATACGGTCGCCATCCTGCGCGGGCTGAAGGAACGCTACGAGATCCATCACGGCATCCGCATTCGCGACGCCGCGCTGGTGGCCGCCGCGCGCCTGTCGGATCGCTACATCTCGGGCCGGCAGCTGCCCGACAAGGCTATCGATCTGGTGGACGAGGCCGCCAGTCGCTTGAAGATGGAAATCGANNGGCCAGCGTCAAGCGGCTGGTCGTGGCGGTCAAGGAGGCCTCCGAGCTGCGTGAGCGCGTCGACGGGATGAAGAGCATCTGGCAACGGGAGAAGGTGCTGATCGGCGATATTCGCAAGTTGAAAGAAGACATCGAGAAGGCCCGCAACGAAGCCGAGCAGGCCCAGAGGCGCGGCGATCTGAACAAGGCGGCTGAAATGCGATTTGGGCGGGTGCCCGAGCTGGAGAAGGCGCTCTTGGCCAAGAACAACGAGCTGAAGTCCGCACAGGGGCACGGATCTTTCTTGCGCGAGGAGGTCACCGAGGAAGATATCGCGGCGGTGGTGTCGAAGTGGACGGGGATCCCCGTCGACAAGATGCTCGAGGGCGAGCAGGAGCGTTTGCTGCAGCTCGAAGAGCGCCTGCACCAGCGCGTGATTGGCCAGGACGAGGCGGTCGAGGCGATCTCGAATGCGGTCCGCCGGGCGCGCGCGGGCCTGCAGGATCCGAATCGTCCCATCGGCTCGTTCATCTTCCTCGGCCCCACCGGGGTGGGAAAAACCGAGCTGGCGCGGTCGCTGGCCGCCTTCCTGTTCGACGACGAGTCTCACATGGTGCGGATCGACATGTCGGAATACATGGAGAAGCATGCCGTGTCCCGCTTGATCGGCGCGCCTCCCGGCTACGTGGGCTACGACGAGGGGGGACAGCTGACCGAGGCCGTTCGTCGCCGTCCCTACGCGGTGGTCCTGTTCGACGAGATCGAGAAGGCGCACCCGGACGTGTTCAACACCTTGTTGCAGCTGCTCGACGACGGCCGGTTGACGGACGGCCAGGGCCGCACCGTGGATTTTCGCAACACCGTGATCATCATGACGTCCAATGTAGGCAGCCACATTCTGTCGGACGTGGTCGCCGGGTCCGCAGCCGAAGAGGCCAAGGCCGCGGTCATGGCCGAGATGCGACGGACGTTCAGACCCGAATTCCTGAACCGGGTCGACGACATCGTCATCTTTCACCGGCTGGCGCGCGGCGAAATCGATCGGATTGTCGAGATTCAGCTGGGGCGCCTGCGCAAGCTGTTGACCGATCGGGACATCGAGATTCAGCTGACACCCGCGGCGCTGCGATTCCTCGGCGATGAAGGATACGACCCGGTCTACGGGGCCCGTCCGCTGAAACGGGCGATCATGCGCTCGGTCCAGGATCCCCTGGCCAAGCAGCTCCTCAACGGCGCCTTCGGGCCTGGCGATACCATACTGGTCGACAAAGAGGGCACGTCCGACGCGCTTTCGTTCGTCAAGCAGCGCCGGATTCCCGTCTCGGCTGTATCATGAAGGGGCACCGTGGCCTTAGGCCCCGCGTCGTCAACTCATCATCATCCGCGATTCGCTGCTCATGAAAAATCTCTACACGATTTTGGGCGTCGCCGAGAACGCCGATCAAGCCACCATCAAGAAGGCTTACCGCAAGCTCGCGAAGGAAAACCACCCGGACGCGACAGGGGGCGACAAGAAGAAGACCGAGCGTTTCAAGGAGATCAACGAAGCGTACGATGTACTCTCCGACAAGGAGAAGCGTGCCGCATACACTCGGCTCAAGAACGCCCCCGTCCGGTCGGACGGAATGCCCGAAGGGTTCGATCCCGAGACGTTCGAACGCACTTTTGGAGGCGTCCGGGGCGGGGTTCGCGCGGGGCGCGGTGGGGTCACCTTCGGTGAAGGCATGGGCGGCGTCGACATGGGCGACATCTTCTCCAGCTTGTTCGGCGACGGGACGGGACGGGGCGCGGGCATGGACGGGGCACGCACCCGGGAACGGCACAGCCGGGGTAACGACATCGCGGGGACCTTGGAGGTGACCTTTTCCGAGGCGGCGTTGGGTACCCGGCGCAAGGTCCAGACCGGAGCGGGCGCGAGCGTAGAGGTATCCATTCCGGCCGGGGTCGAGACCGGTGGTCGACTCCGCGTCGGTGGTCAGGGGGGCCCGGCGCCAGCCAAGGGCGGAGTAGCGGGGGATCTCTACCTGGACATCAAGGTTCTACCCGATAGGCACCTCGCGCGTGTGGGGGCGGACATCGAGCTCGGGGTGCCCATTTCGGTCGCGGAGGCGGCCCTGGGCGCCAAGGTGAGTGTTCCCACCGTGGAAGGTGCCGTCACCGTCACGATTCCGCCTGGAGCATCGAGCGGAACCAAGCTTCGTTTGCGGGGACGGGGCATCAAAAGAGCCGAGGGTGCGCGGGGTGACCAGATCTGTCGGGTGGAGATCGTGGTGCCGAAAGGAGTACCGGACGATGCTGAACTGCGAAAGCTGTTCGAAGAGATTGGCAAGCGACAAGATCCGAAGGCGGTCCGTGAGTTTTAGCTTGCATGGGGTGCGGACCCTGCTTGAATGGAATTATTCCGGCTCCCGCGTTAAGGACGAACAGGCGGTCCAGACGGATGAGGTGAACACGCTATGACCACGGAAAATCCAAAGACGCTCCCTCTGTTGTCGCTCCGCAACCTGGTCCTGTTTCCCGGTGCGGTGATGCCCGTGGAAATCGGGCGGCCGAGCTCTCTGCGCTTGATCGAGGCCCTGGGCGGAAAGGGCGCCCATCTGCTGGTGGGGACCCAGAAAGACGCCGATATCGAGGAACCCGCGGGCGCGGATCTGTACACGATTTGCGTCGAAGGTGAAGTGGTGCGGATCGTCAAGGCGGCCGAGAATCGCGTGACCGCCGTGCTGAGGGGCCTCGAACGACGCCGGGTCGTGGGTTTTCCTCAGGAGAAGCCCTACCTGCTGGCGCAGTTCGATCCGCTGACCGAGTTGCGGAAGGATCCCATCGAGATCGACGGCCTGGGTATGGCTGTCTACGACGTCGCCAAGCAACTGATCGCGATTTCCCCNNCGGCTGGGCGATATCGTCGCCGCCACGGTGGATCTATCGCCCGAGGAACGTGCGTCGCTGTTGGTGGAGGCCGACGTGGCGGAGCGGTTGCGGCGTCTTTTGGTCCTGCTGCAGCGCAAAGTGGAGCTGATCAAGGTCAAGCAGAAGATTGATTCGCAGGTGCGCGAGGAGTTCTCCAAGCATCAGCGTGAGGCGGTCTTGCGGCAGAAGCTGAAAGCCATCCAGGACGAGCTGGGCGAGGGGGAGGATTCCACCGATCTGGAGGTCTTCGAGGAGAAGATCAAGGCCGCGAAGATGCCCGAGGACGTCGAAAAGACGGCCCGTAAGCAGTTGGACCGCCTGAAGCAAATGGCGCAGTCTTCAGCCGAGTACACCGTTCAGCGGACCTATCTCGAATGGCTGGTCGAGCTGCCGTGGTCCAAGCAGACGGACGACCGCTTGGAGCTGGATCAAGCGCGGCAGATCTTGGACGCGGACCACTATGATCTGCAGAAGGTCAAGAAGCGGATCCTCGAGTACCTGGCGGTGCGGAAGCTCGCGCCCGGGAAAAAGGGACCGATTCTGTGTCTGGCGGGGCCTCCCGGCGTGGGCAAGACGTCCCTGGGCAAGTCCATCGCGCGCTCGTTGGGACGTGAATTTGTGCGGATGTCGTTGGGGGGCGTGCGCGATGAGGCGGAGATTCGCGGGCACCGGCGCACCTATATCGGCGCGCTGCCTGGCCGCATCATTCAGGGCATGAGACGCGTAGGTACCAAGAATCCGGTCTTCATGCTGGATGAAATCGATAAGCTGGGATCGGACTTCCGAGGCGACCCATCGGCGGCCTTGCTGGAGGTCTTGGATCCGGAACAGAACTCCACCTTCTCCGATCACTACCTGGAGGCGAATTTCGACCTCTCAAACGTCATCTTCATCGCGACGGCCAACATGCTCGATCCGATTCCCCCCGCGCTGCTGGACCGGATGGAGGTGTTGGAAATCCCGGGCTACACGCGCGAGGAGAAGTTGCAGATCGCCGAGCGCCACCTGGTGCCCAAGCAAGTGGCCGAGCATGGTCTGACCGGAGACCAGATCAAGCTCACCTCCGAGGCGCTGACCACGATCATCGAGCAGTATACGCGCGAGGCGGGGGTGCGAAATCTGGAGCGCGAGGTCGCCAATGTCATTCGAGCGATCGCGGTCAAGATTGCCGAGGAACATCCGTACGACGCGACCCTCACGTCCGAAGCCGTGTCCGAGATCCTGGGTCCGCAGAAGTTCTATTCCGAAGCCGCGGAGCGGACCGAGATTCCGGGGGTGGCAACCGGACTCGCATGGACGCCCACCGGCGGCGACATTCTGTTCATCGAGGCGTCCCAGATGCCGGGGAAGGGAATCCTGATCTTGACCGGTCAGCTGGGCGACGTGATGAAGGAGTCCGCGCAGGCGGCGCTGTCGTTCGCGCGCGCCCAGGCGCTCGAGCTCGGTCTCGGCAGCGAGTTCTACGCCAGCCGGGAGATCCACATCCACGTCCCTTCGGGCGCCGTTCCCAAGGACGGCCCGTCTGCGGGGGTGACGATGGCGTGCGCGCTCGTCTCGCTGATCTCCGGGATCCCCGTGCGCCACGACGTCGCCATGACCGGCGAGATCACGCTGCG